>NZ_JAPYKM010000080.1:0-4897 GCF_029623465.1 Pseudomonas sp. RIT-To-2
TGCAACTGGCGGCCATCTGGGCCCAGGTGCTCAAGGTCGAGAAGGTCGGGCGTGCCGATAATTTCTTCGAGCTGGGTGGGCATTCGCTGCTGGCGACCCAGGTGATTTCTCGAATTCGTCATGACCTTGATCTGGAGTGGCCGCTGCACCACCTGTTCGACCATCCGGTATTCGCTGATTTCGCCGGTTTTGCCACCCCGCTTCAGGCTCAGGCTCCGCGCATGGTGGCCGTGGACCGCTCACAGCCGATACTGGGGTCCTATGCCCAACAGCGCCAGTGGTTCTTGTGGCAACTGCAACCGGACAGCGCAGCCTATAACATGGCCACGGCGCTCAGGTTGACGGGGGCGCTGGATGTCGCGGCGTTGCAGGCCAGTTTCCAAGGGCTGGTGGAACGCCATGAAACCCTGCGCACTACCTTCGCCCAGGAAGGCGACGAGGTGGTCCAGATCATTCATGCTCAGGCTCGCTTCCCCGCGATCCAACCGGTCGATGTGCCAGTGCCGGCGTCGCTGGCGTCCCTGGTGGAAGCTTGCACACGCGAGCCCTTCGACCTGCGCGAAGGCCCATTGCTGCGCGTTGCCCTGCTGCGCCTGGGCAGCGAAGAGCATGTGCTGGTAGTGACCCTGCATCACATCATCTGTGACGGCTGGTCGTTGCCGATCATGGTGGATGAACTGGTGCAACGCTATGAGGCCCATGTACGGGGTGAACGGGTCAGCCTGCCTGCCCTGGCCGTGCAGTACGCCGATTATGCCGCCTGGCAACGGCAGTGGATGGTGGCGGGTGAACAGGCTCGGCAACTGGCCTATTGGCAAGCCCGGCTGGGTACGGACCACCCGGTGCTGGCGTTGCCTGTCGACCGGACGCGTCCGGCCGTGCAGAGCCATGCGGGCGCGCGCGTGGCCATCGATATCGAAGCAGGCCTGGCCCGGTCGCTCAAGCAGGTCGCGAAAGGCCAGGGCGTGACACTGTTCATGCTGCTGCTGGCCAGTTTCCAGACCTTGTTGCACCGTTATTCCGGGCAGCCGGACATTCGTGTGGGCGTGCCGATCGCCAATCGCAATCGGGTGGAAACCGAGCAGTTGATCGGCTTCTTCGTCAACACCCAGGTGCTGCGAGCCGAATTTGACCTGCACACCACCTTCAGTGGCTTGCTTGAGCAGGTCAGGCTGGCGGCGCTGGGTGCCCAGGCACATCAGGACTTGCCGTTCGAGCAACTGGTGGAGGCATTGCACCCCCAACGCAGCCTCAGCCACAGCCCACTGTTCCAAGTGATGTACAACCATCAGACCCAGGCTCATATACCTCGGCGCAGCTTGCCGGGCCTGAGCGTTGAAGCGGTGGTGGCAAGTCGCGAAACGGCCCAGTTCGATCTGACCCTGGACACCTTCGAGCATGCGCAGGGCATCGGTGCATCGATGAGCTATGCGTCGGCGCTGTTCGATGAAAGCACCGTGCGCAGGCTGGCCGAGCACTGGCGCAACCTGCTGCTGGGTATTGTCGCCTGCCCCGAGCAACGGGTTGCACAGCTTCCACTCTTCAGTGCGGTGGAACGTGAACGCAGCCTTCAGGACGGTCGTCGCGCCCAGGCCGATTACCCCCGCGAGCAGCCCCTGCACAGCCTGATTGAAGCACAGGTTGAGCGAACACCGGATGCCGTGGCCCTGGTCTACGGTGAGCAGACCATGACCTACCGCCAGCTCAACCAGCGCGCTAACCAGCTCGCGCTCAAATTGCGCGAGTTGGGGGTGGGGCCGGACACGCTGGTGGGTATCGCGGTGGAGCGTGGTGTGGAGATGCTGGTGGGCTTGCTGGGCATTCTCAAGGCCGGCGGTGCCTATGTGCCGCTGGACCCCGAGTACCCACGCGAGCGCCTGGCGTACATGATGGAACACAGCGGCGCGACCTTGTTGCTGACCCAGGCCCACCTGGCGAGCCAGATACCTTCGGGCCAGGCCCGTACCTGGTGCCTGGACACCGATTGGCCGCAGATCGCCCAGTACCCGACTGCCAACCTGGCCAGCGTGACAGCATCGCACCACCTGGCGTATTGCATCTACACCTCTGGTTCCACCGGCAAGCCCAAGGGCGTGGCGGTGTCGCATCAGGCCTTGATCAATTTCCTGGCCAGCATGGCCGTGCAACCGGGCTTGAAAGCCAGCGACCGGGTATTGGCGCTGACGTCGTTGTCGTTCGATATCGCCGGCCTTGAACTGTATCTGCCGCTCTGGACGGGCGCCGCCGTGGTGCTGCTGGCTGATGGGCAGAACAAGGACCCGCAAGCGCTGCTCCGGTTGATCGAGCAGCAGGCGGTCACCACGGTCCAGGCCACGCCATCGACCTGGCGCATGTTGATGGAGGTCGCCGGGCCGCAGACGTTCCTGGGCCGGAAGCTGCTGACCGGTGGCGAGGCGCTGGCGCCCGACCTGGCTGAGCGCATGCTGGCGCAGGGCGGCGAGGTGTGGAACCTCTACGGCCCCACGGAAACCACCATCTGGTCGGCGGCCCGTCGCTTGAGCCGTGACAACCCGGCGCCACTGCTGGGTGGCCCCATCGCCAACACCACGCTGTATGTGCTGGACACCGACCTGGGGGCGGTGCCGCCTGGGGTGGCGGGCGAACTGTTGATTGGTGGCGACGGCCTTGCGCGAGGCTACCTGCACCGTTCGGCGCTGACGGCCGAGCGTTTCATCCCCGACCCCAACGGCAGCGGTGGCCGCCTGTACCGTACTGGCGACCTGGCGCGGTTGCAGGCCGGCGGCGAGCTGGAGTACAGCGGGCGCATCGACCACCAGGTGAAGATCAGGGGGTTGCGCATCGAATTGGGCGAGATCGAGGCGCGGTTGCTGGAACATGTTGGTATTCGCGAAGCGGTGGTGGTGGACGTCGACAGCGAGACCGGCAGGCAACTGGTCGCCTACCTGGTGGTGGGAGACGCGGCCATCGACGTCGATATCCATCAGCTGCGCGTCCTGGTGCGTGAACACCTGGCGGCGACACTGCCCGATTACATGATGCCGGCCCAGGTCATCAGCCTCCCGCACTTGCCGTTGACGCCCAACGGCAAGCTGGATCGCAAGGCATTGCCCAAGCCCGATGTCAGCCACTTGCAGCAGGTCTACCTGGCCCCCCGCAGCGAGCTGGAACAGCAGGTGGCAGTCATCTGGGCCGACGTCCTCAAGGTGGAGCGCGTGGGGCTGGGCGATCATTTCTTCGAACTGGGCGGGCATTCATTGCTTGCCACTCAGGTGATCACGCGGATCCGTCAGCAACTGGACCTGGAAGTGGCCCTGCGAGAGTTGTTCGAACGCCCGGTATTGAGCGACTTCACCCAGGGCCTGGAAGGCCGCGATCGGCAATCGAACCCTCTTCACGATGATTTGGCTAAATCGCTGGAGGCCCTCAAACGTCTATCCATGGAAGAAATTGATGACCTGATTTCATAGGAGATGTGCCAGTGCAAGCGTTGCTCGACTCTGTTAAATCGTTGTCCACCCGAGAGCGCAAGGCTCTGGCCATCCTGCTCAAGCGCCAGGGAGTGAATCTGTACGCGGTCGCTCCCATTGCGCCCCGGGATCCGGAGGAGTTGCTGGTGCTGTCCTATGCTCAGCAGCGCCAATGGTTCCTGTGGCAACTCGAGCCAACCAGCACTGCCTATAACATGCCCACCGCGCTGCGGCTCAACGGCCACCTGGACGTTGATGCCCTGCGCGCCAGTTTCGAAACCCTGATCGCCCGCCACGAAACCCTGCGTACCACCTTCAGGCAGGACGGTGAGCAGGCGATCCAGGTCATTCACCCCTCGGTTTCCTTGCCGTTGCGCGTCGAAGCCGTCCACCTGGCCCCTGGCCAGGCACTGGAGGCAGCGCTCAAGGGCTGGGTCGACGCCGAGACCCGTCAGCCCTTTGATCTGGAGCAGGGCCCGCTGGTGCGGGTGAAGCTGCTGCGCCTGGCCGATGATGATCACGTGCTGGTGTTCACCTTGCATCACGTGGTGTCCGATGGCTGGTCCACGCCGGTGATGGTGGACGAGTTGGTGCACCTGTACGCCGCCCAGGTGGCGGGGCAGGCCCCCAGCCTGCCAGCCTTGCCCATTCAGTACGCCGACTATGCCCTGTGGCAGCGCCAGTGGATGGAGGCCGGGGAGCAGGAACGGCAACTGGGTTACTGGACCGCCCAACTGGGCGGCGAACAACCCGTGCTGGCCTTGCCCACCGACCGTGCGCACCTGGCGATGCAAGACTTCGCCGGTGCCAGCCTGGCCATCGACCTGGACGCTGAACTCGCCCAAGGGCTCAGGCAACTGGCTCAGCAGCAGGGCGTGACCCTGTTCATGCTGCTGCTGGCCAGCTTCCAGACCCTGCTGCACCGCTACAGCGGCCAGGACGATATCCGTGTCGGGGTGCCCACGGCCAACCGCAATCGTGTCGAGACAGAGCGGCTGATCGGCTTCTTCGTCAATACCCAGGTGCTCAAGGCCGAGTTCGACCTGCATCTCACCTTTACCGAGCTGTTGCGGCAAGTCCGGCAAACCGTGCTGGATGCCCAGGCCCACCAGGACCTGCCGTTCGAGCAACTGGTCGAAGCACTGCAGCCCGAGCGCAGCCTGAGCCACAGCCCGCTGTTCCAGGTGATGTACAACCACCAGACCCAGGTCAAAGGCCAACGCCGGCAATTGCCGGGGCTTAGCGTCGAAGGGCTGGCGTGGGAGCGTCACACCGCGCAGTTCGACCTGACCCTTGATACCTTCGAGTCGCAGGATGGCATCGGCGCGGCACTGACCTATGCCACGGCCTTGTTCGAGCCTGAGACCATCGCCCGCCTGGCCGCGCATTGGCGCAACCTGTTGCAGGCGATCACCCGCCAACCGCAGCAGCGCATCGCTGAACTGCCG
>NZ_JAPYKM010000081.1:0-4429 GCF_029623465.1 Pseudomonas sp. RIT-To-2
CAACCAGCATTGAATTTTTACCGAAAATGACCAGGAATAGCGCTGGACAAATTGAAGCGAATATCACGCAAAGCAGTGCTATAAATACTCTTGAGGCTAGTGGTTATAAAAAAACTGTTTCGCAGGACGGTACTGTGACAGTGCTAACAAGTGGCGATAAAACCTACCGGTTTTATCCATCCTCCACGTCTACAGGGCAACCCTCAGCTTCGTTGACAATTTCAGGTGTCAAAAAGCCAGTTACGAAAATTAGATTTGTCGGAGAATAAAGTGATGGTAGTGAATGTCAGCCCTGTTAACTTATCTTGCATAGTAGAAAAACTATCAGAAGTCGTCGACTTCAAAAGCGACTTGCCTTCAAAAGTTTTTTTAGAAAACGAATTGGTGTTTTGGTTTTTCGAGCGCCCACTGCTTGCATTTATAGAGGTGGTTTCTGGGTTGATTTCAAAAAGTATCTCTAGTTATGGGGTGGATGTCTTTGTTAAGTTCTCTGGTGATGAATTGCTGGATAACTCTTGCATTGTTTTTGATGGGTGTGACACTGAAAATAAAATTTTAATTGTTAATGATGATTACGTTAATTTTCTTGGTGGGAAAGTTGGCTATCCGATAGTCTTGTTTAATGAGAGTCACGACTGGGTGGCTTTCGAGAGTGCGCATGAAGAATTTGGTGTTATAGCGGTAAGGGAAGCTAGTCTTTCAAAGGGTTTTTTTGATTATTTGGAGTCGAATTTCATTTCAGCTAAAATTCTTGATGAGCTGGCATTGAGTTCCACTGCTGATGGCCTTACAGCAAGAGCTTTTAAGGAGTCATACAGAAGTTAATTGGTGCAAAAGACACAAGCGCTCTAGCAGGAGAGAGCACCATAAGTGATACAACCAGTCAGCTAGCTAAAAATAAAGCTGCTGGAGATGCTTTTGAAGCACAAACGACGGACAAGCTTCAAGAAACTCAAACTGGAGTCGTTCAGCAGGTGACCGTTAAAACCCAAAGTGGCACCAGAACCAGAATTGATTTAATGGGTAGAGATGCAGATGGAAATATTGTTTGTACAGAATGTAAGGCGTCGGAAACTGCGCCTCTGGCCACAAATCAAAAAATAGCCTTTCCTGAAATTCAAGAGTCAGGAGCAGTTGTTGTAGGCAAGGGAAAGCCAGGGTTCCCAGGAGGTACCCAAATTCCACCTACGACGGTGAATGTGGTTAGGCCTTAAAGGATGTTATATGTCAATTGAACAAGTTAATGTCGTTGATGCTATTGGTGTTGACAAAGAGACCGGGCAGGTTTTTTTGACGATAAGTGATCATTTGGAATGGAATGATGAGCATTTGTTGCTGCTCCAGGAGAAGCTTAATTTATATATTAGCTTTGTTGAAAGTGGAGAGTTGCTTGAGGTATATCCTGATTCGAAAGGTCGCGAGGTTGTTATAAGTGTCGTCTGTAAATATCCCCCGAATGTAAGAGGTAAGGACTTTTTAAGTAAAGTTGGCTCTGTTGTAGAGCAGGTGGCGGCTAGATTTGCTTTTCAGGTTTCTAATTTGAGTTAGCGGTGCAAAAGAAATACCTAAGGAATTAGGTAAAGTGTCTTTTGACGCAGCTAATGGTGTGGGAACCATCTACTCTCCAAGAGTCACCATGAGCGGAAGTGAAATAACATTTGATGAGTTTGCGATAGGTACTTCGAAAGGATTCATTGGCGTTGGTGCTGATGGGGCCGCTGAATTAGCAGGACCATTGAAGAAAATGCTTGCTTATGCTCAGTCCCAAGGTGCAGAAAAAATTACTCTGACAGGTCGCTATGCATCCCCAGAAGGCTCTAAGCTTGGGACAGGTAGTTTTGATAATGTAAATCAGAATTTTTCTTTTAGCTTTCCCGCGACTAAGGAAGGCTTGAGGGATTTTTTAAAAGGGGTTGGACAATGAAGATCCGTCGAACACTTGAAAAAAGGATGAAAGATGTTGAAGCCTTAGGTCGTGGGTTCTTTCATGAGGAGGCTGAAGATGGTGACATTTTATTTTCTACTGGGATAGAGGGTGGAAGATTGGATGTGTATGTTGACGGTTTTTTCTTTGGAAGTAATGAAGTTGCGAATAAGGTGTTGTTTGCTGATGTTTCTAGTATTGAAAGTCACCTGAATGTAGAGCTTTTTTCGAATTCGAGTCGTTCGGGGGATGTTGATTTTTATGTTCCCTTAGATGTGAAATGTGGCTTGTCCAATTTTGCGTTATTTTTACCATTCTTGACTTACTCTAATGTTATGAATATCTTGGTTGGGCTTAGAGAGGATTGGGTAAGGCAGATATCTCCTAAAGGATAGTTGGTGCAAAAGGCGCAGGTACCCTTGCTAATGCAGAGAGAGGGACGTTAACAGAAGCAAATTTTGCTCAAAATAAAATCAAGTCTGATCGATCCTTTAGTGAGGATGGGCAAAAGGTATACTCAGAGCTGGCTGGCACACCGATCAAGACAGTTGATGACTTAGCCGGCGCTTTGAGGGCTGGGACAATTAAGCCGAATCAGCTTCCCGTTGATTATGTAGATATGAATGGGACTCGCCTTATTTTGAATACGCGAACTTCTACCGCGCTTGAGCAGGCAGCTATCCCTCGAAGTGAGTGGTTCGGGCGAAATCAGACAGGTGTTGAGGCTTATCCAGGTAAGACATTCGGGGAGTGATGGTACGCTGTACTTGGAGACCACTGCTGGGTTGAAGACGAAGGCGGGTGGTAACCTGCGGGAGTTGGTTGAGGCCGAGAAAAGGATTGCTGGTGCAAAAGGGGCGACGGTCTCGGAGGCGGCACCTTATAGCCCTATAGTGGAAGGCGGTGGATTACAGACATATGAAGATGCAGGTGGGCATCTGATCGAGCGGCACGTTGATCTTACGGACGCAGACCTTGCGCAGCGCTTAGCAACCTCCAACATCTCATCCGCATCTAGATTTGCTGATCGTTCAACTGCAGAAGCTGCTGTTTCAGCCGCGGTCGATGCAAATCAGGCTACGATACAAAATTACCTTGCCAGCAACACCAAAGGGTACTTGGCGTATTGAATACGCTTCATCTACACCTGTTGGGTCGACATTGCTCAGAGGGGCATCGAGTACCGCTCCAGCATCAGAGGTACGTGTGGAAATAGCCAGAGATCCTACGATGCCGGCTGGTTATAAGATCATTACAGGGTACCCGCACTTATGAATAATGAATTTCCAGTAATAAAAAACATGTTTAGTGCCTACTTGAATCAGGATTTTGATTTGGAGTTCGGTAGCGCAGATGAAGCGATTTTTATTTTTTCCAGTCATGCGGATGATATTAGTAAAAAGCGTGCTTTGGACGAACTGGATGTGTTGTTAACTGTCGGACTAGATGAGGAACAGTTAAGGTCTATTATTTTTGATGGGCTTGGTTGTTGCTATTTTTACCCTGCGGAATGGAGCGATGGAGCCGCCTGGCTAAGGCACGTGAGTTCATTGCTAAAAAAGTAGAGTGAGGAAAGAGGCGCCGAATTGGTGCAAAAGACGTAGGCGAAGCTTCAGGGTCGGCAAAAAACTTCTCAATTGCCGATCGCGTCGTTGGTCAGCTCAATGATCCTCGAATGGGGCAACTTGCAGGAAAGCTTGATGCCGATGCCTTACAGAAGCTTGCTAATAATCCCAGCGCTACTCGGTTCATGGACGCAAGGACAGGGCATATCAATGTAATTCAAGAAGTTGAAGGGAAGCTGATTCGAATTACCGTGCCAAGAGACGAGATGAAGATTATTTCTGTTGGCCCAATTAGACCTAACCAAGTTAAAATTTGTTAGGCAAGGGCGATTTTGTCCCGTTACCTTGAATTTTCGGAGGGCTTGTGGCTTCAATTCATATTGAGGAAATTCAAAAAATCCTGTTTGCGCAAGGCAATAAAGATTCCTTGCCAAATCAAGATAATGGGGAGGGCTACTTGCTAAAGATTAGATTTGATAGCTCTACTCGCAAGACATCTGGGATTGTTGATGAAGAATATAAGGGTAAAGTAATAACTCTGGATTGCCCTTACGGTACAGTAGTTATTTTGTGTGATGAGGAAGGGCAGTTAAAATCAATTGAGTTAAGTTGGCTGCACTAAATTGACATTCCCAGCACCGGCCTTGCGCCGGTGTTTTTGCACCCTGTTTACCCTCTGGCAGCACCCTTTCTGCACTCAAGTTGCACCCGTTCTGTAGCCTTTCTGCACCCCAGCCTGACGACCTTCGGGCTACCTAACCAATACGCTTGATGCTGGAGAACGGCGCCGATATTCGTTTCATCCAGGCCATGCTCGGTCATGTCAGCCTGAACACCACGCAGATTTACACCCAGGTCAGTATTCGGGCACTCAGGGAAATTCACACGGCGACCCATCTCATGCCGCTGGTGGACGATGCGCAGCCAGTGGCATCAACGG
>NZ_JAPYKM010000082.1:0-4040 GCF_029623465.1 Pseudomonas sp. RIT-To-2
CGCTCGAGTGTGTCATCAGCTTGGTGGGTAAATGACCAAGATAAGCACCGAATTTTTCGCGGAAGTTAATTGGTAGCCCTGTCCATCCACAAGTGGATACGCCACTAGAATCCAGGCCCAAGGATGGAGTCGATTCCAAGGCTGGAACCGAACGGACGGCCAGAAAGATTCTGTGGGTATCCCGAAGGCTGAGATGCTGTCTGCGGATCAGCGCTCCAACCATTGATGGCGCGCCCACTCAAACCGCCCAAGGCTCCCGCCAAACCGCCGATAGTGGCTGCCTCGGCCACACTGAGATCCAGCGCGTCGGCAACGAAGTATGCTCCCGCTGCTCCGACGGCGGTGCCGAGAGCGTTACCAAGCGTGATGCCGTCCCGACTCATAATTTCGATGCCCGCAGCGATAGCTACTGTTACAGCTATGAACACCGAACTACTGGAACTATTTTGCTCAAAGGAGCGTTTCCATTCTGCATCCGTCAGGTCATCCGTCATGATTCTCTCCGGTCAGTGACTAATTTGAGGGTAGCACATTGCCACTCTGACCTGTGTAAGTGAGGTCCTATTTGGTGATCTTTCAATACCTATCCCCGCGTCGCTTGCCTTGTTGGCCATGATCGCAGCGAAAAAACGACTCCCCTCGAAGCGAGGGTCCAAGCCTTGCTGGCGGAGCTCTAGCAGCGGCAGGGTTACGAGAAGAAGCTGGTCGCCGCAAACTTGGCGTGCCAATAGCTGGCGGGCTATGGGAAATTGACCGGTGAAATCGGCTTGCTTGATACTGTTCATATGTACAGTATATCGAGCCACTTAAATGACCGACCTTTTCGACGACAGCGCCTTTCACCTGGGCATGCCTACGCTGTTGGAGACCTACAAGCACCAGTGCGTGGTGCTCGAGACGGAGCTGAACGAAGCCTACCGCGACATTCAGGGCGCGCGGAACCGGATCGCGCGCCTGGTGCAGGTGACCGAAGAACTGACCCGCCAGCGCGACGCTCTACGCGCCGACCTGGCCCGGCTGCAGGGTGGGCGGTGATGCACTTTCTGGTGGTTCGCCGGCGGCACCTGGGCGTGGCGCTGGACGCCAATGAGCTGCGCAGGGCCCAGCCGGTGCGGGGCGGAATTGCCGTGGAGGAGGAGCGGGTTGAATGCTTGAAGCGGGTGTCCAGGGTCGCCAAGGTTCGTGGTCCGTGGCCAATGGAGCCGCCGCTCTTGCCGCTGCTGCTGGATGTGAACTTGGCCAGCATGGTCCCCAACGGGAGGCTAAAAGCTCACTAGCCTCGTGCAACTGTCAGATCCCCCAGTAGCATCGTCGCGCGCACAACCTGGCAATTAGGTAAACGCTGGTGAATGAAGGGTGCACGCCGTTTTTTGAGACGCCTGCGCGGCTATATCTACGGTGATCGGCAAGGGACTGGGATTATGAATGGAGGGCTGGTGCTGTAATTCGGGAGAGCTTGCGGGCTTGCACCAAGAACCGGAGGCGCGAGCAGTAAGGTGAAGGCTCGAGCCTCCGCCACGGCCGGCTCGAAGAGGATCAGCCCGTTGGAAACGAAGGGTCAAATCGTCCTTGAGTAGAGAAAGCAGCAGCCGCAGGCCTAATAGAAGGAATTAATTGTCGCGAGTTTGGCATGCCAGTTGCAATAGTAGTGAAGACAATGCAGGTCGCTATTTAGATTTTGCTACTGCTTTATACTCAATCGGTATATTGGGGGATTTCGTCAGCCCCCAGTTTTCAAGGGTCTTACTATTTACCTCTTCCGAATGCGGGGGCGTGAAGATAGTAAGTGTAGGAGTTTTGTCGCACGTAGCGTGCTTGGGCGAACCATTGAGCATCTGGCATTTGTAGCTGATGAGGGCAGCTGCCAATACGTTTTTCTCTGCATCAAGCACAACGGCCGCTTTTTCGAAGCAGGAGTGCTGCCTGCATCCCGTTAGTAACGTGCTACCAGCAGAAGTGGCGCTGGAGCGAGCGACAATTGGTCGGACATCATCTTGAATGGTGAGAGCATCAATGACTTGAGCCCCCACCATTTTTGAGCCTGGGATATAGCTGCCACTCATGCCGCCGAAGAAAACTTCGATCGGCTTCTTGTATTCGGGGCTCTGCAAAATATCAGCGAAAGAATTTGCGGTGATGACTAGAGTCGCAATAAACAGAAGCTTGGCGGCATTCGTTGGTCTCATGAATTAATCCTTAATACATGTAATAGCTATAACTTAATAGGGTGCAGATGCACTTGGCATTTGATACTTGTTCAAATCGGCCTGAAGCAGTTGCGCTTCGCGTCCACGCCGAGTGGGGTAAGCATCCCCAAAGTTGTTAAGGTTGTCAAGGGCTTGCTGCCATTGCCCGGAAGTGATTTGGTTCCAGAAATTTGGAGTGGCAGAAGCCAGATTGGTGCCGTATTGATATGCCAGATCGAAAATTGCGGTTTGCGTTCCGCTAGGCAATTGGTAGAAATCGGCAATAGCTGATGCATTATTGTAGTTGGTTGCTACGGTGGAGATCATGGCGTTGAGGACAGATTGGTCCATGATATCGGCATTTGCCTGTGAAACAGATAGCGGGTGTGACTGCAGATACGTCGATGCTGCCGAACCTTGAACGGTGGTATACGGCAGCAACTGGTCGATCAAGCTCTGCGGCCAACCTAGAGCGCTCATAGATGCCTGAGTCCTACCGTGCAGATCGACGCCGGTACCCAGTGTTACACCGCTGCTCGCGGTTGGAACATAGGCGTTAAGTTTTTGACCGCCCTCTGACGTGGAGATGAAGCCATAATCAACGCCGTTTACAGGAGCAGTACTATTGCCGTTGACTGCTTTCGGCGTCGCAGTTGTAGACTTGTTTCCTGTAAAAGTTACAGATTGTGAGCCTTCGATAACGATTCTGTAGTCGGTGTGGCCGTAAATATCACCGAGGGATGCAATGAAGTCCGTCTGCTCTTTGGGCATATACGGACGGCTTGCGTGGTTCGCATTGTAGTTGTCTGGGTTTAGCGTGTAGCTACCGCTGAAACTATACGATCCGTCAGCAGCGATCGTTACAGTGCCCGACACGGTACCGCTTACTTGGCCCAGCAAACCAGCTGCGTAGACATATGGTTTGTAGTTGAAATTCTCATAGTTGAATGGGGCATTTACGGTATAGGTACCAGGCTGAGCGCTGAGAATAATATCATTTACAGGGCTAAAATCGTTGGCGCCCATCTGTAGGTTCAAGGACGCAATATTGACGTATCGGTCCTGACCGCCACCAAACAGCCAATAGGTGATACCACCGACGGGCATGAGTACATCCCCATAAAAATCATCGTGGATCGTAGTATCTACATGCGTTGTTCCATAGAATACGTGGCCGTACGCAACTTCGGTGCCAGTTTCATCGTATAGAAGGTTCGAGGCGTTGGAACTTTTGAAAAAGGCAATGATTAGCCTGTTTGCGTCCGCGTGTTTTTGCAGTTGGTCTTTTACTTGGTCAGTGGTCAAACTATTGAAGCCACTGAATATGGCTTGCATAGTCTCTTTCATCAATCCCTTCGCAGTCTGGGTAAAGACATTTACACCGTTTGCAAAAAGCTGTCGCACGATATGCTGTTCGATAAACATTTCGTTTGGATGAAAAGGCGGAGGCCCAGATGGCTGGCTCATGTCTACGGAAGCATTAGGGTTAAAGCCACTGGAGGCGTCGCCGTAAGCATAAACGATTTCAGCAGGGAGGGTGACGGTCATAGTTTTGCCTCATGGTTTGTGTAAAAACTAAGTCCATGATGCTGTATGGTTTCTATGGAATCAATTAAGGGTATTTTGATATTACTAAATTTAAATGCATTGATGGTGCATGAAACGTTGAAATTGTTTTTAATCTCTGTTGTGGGTATTCATCTACCTAGATATAAGTTGGCAATGTTTATTTTCGAGCGTGCTAAAATGGAGTCATCCTCGTTCGTACCAATTTTTGTACCAAAACTGTTCCCTGAGGGGCTTTTCTGGGTCTCGGAACGGCCCTAGAAGGCCCTGTTTGACGCGTTCTCAGTA
>NZ_JAPYKM010000083.1:0-3086 GCF_029623465.1 Pseudomonas sp. RIT-To-2
TTCGACGCAAATTGCTTGGGTGTTATATGGTCAAGCCTCACGGGCAATTAGTATTGGTTAGCTCAACGCCTCACAGCGCTTACACACCCAACCTATCAACGTCGTAGTCTTCGACGGCCCTTTAGGGGATTCAAGATCCCAGTGAGATCTCATCTTGAGGCAAGTTTCCCGCTTAGATGCTTTCAGCGGTTATCTTTTCCGAACATAGCTACCCGGCAATGCCACTGGCGTGACAACCGGAACACCAGAGGTTCGTCCACTCCGGTCCTCTCGTACTAGGAGCAGCCCCTCTCAAATCTCAAACGTCCACGGCAGATAGGGACCGAACTGTCTCACGACGTTCTAAACCCAGCTCGCGTACCACTTTAAATGGCGAACAGCCATACCCTTGGGACCGGCTTCAGCCCCAGGATGTGATGAGCCGACATCGAGGTGCCAAACACCGCCGTCGATATGAACTCTTGGGCGGTATCAGCCTGTTATCCCCGGAGTACCTTTTATCCGTTGAGCGATGGCCCTTCCATACAGAACCACCGGATCACTAAGACCTACTTTCGTACCTGCTCGACGTGTCTGTCTCGCAGTCAAGCGCGCTTTTGCCTTTATACTCTACGACCGATTTCCGACCGGTCTGAGCGCACCTTCGTACTCCTCCGTTACTCTTTAGGAGGAGACCGCCCCAGTCAAACTACCCACCATACACTGTCCTCGATCCGGATAACGGACCTGAGTTAGAACCTCAAAGTTGCCAGGGTGGTATTTCAAGGATGGCTCCACGCGAACTGGCGTCCACGCTTCAAAGCCTCCCACCTATCCTACACAAGCAAATTCAAAGTCCAGTGCAAAGCTATAGTAAAGGTTCACGGGGTCTTTCCGTCTAGCCGCGGATACACTGCATCTTCACAGCGATTTCAATTTCACTGAGTCTCGGGTGGAGACAGCGCCGCCATCGTTACGCCATTCGTGCAGGTCGGAACTTACCCGACAAGGAATTTCGCTACCTTAGGACCGTTATAGTTACGGCCGCCGTTTACCGGGGCTTCGATCAAGAGCTTCGCGTTAGCTAACCCCATCAATTAACCTTCCGGCACCGGGCAGGCGTCACACCCTATACGTCCACTTTCGTGTTTGCAGAGTGCTGTGTTTTTAATAAACAGTCGCAGCGGCCTGGTATCTTCGACCGGCATGAGCTTACGGAGCAAGTCCTTCACCCTCACCGGCGCACCTTCTCCCGAAGTTACGGTGCCATTTTGCCTAGTTCCTTCACCCGAGTTCTCTCAAGCGCCTTGGTATTCTCTACCCAACCACCTGTGTCGGTTTGGGGTACGGTTCCTGGTTACCTGAAGCTTAGAAGCTTTTCTTGGAAGCATGGCATCAACCACTTCGTCGCCTAAAGGCAACTCGTCATCAGCTCTCGGCCTTAAGATCCCGGATTTACCTAAGATCTCAGCCTACCACCTTAAACTTGGACAACCAACGCCAAGCTGGCCTAGCCTTCTCCGTCCCTCCATCGCAATAACCAGAAGTACAGGAATATTAACCTGTTTTCCATCGACTACGCTTTTCAGCCTCGCCTTAGGGACCGACTAACCCTGCGTCGATTAACGTTGCGCAGGAAACCTTGGTCTTTCGGCGTGGGTGTTTTTCACACCCATTGTCGTTACTCATGTCAGCATTCGCACTTCTGATACCTCCAGCAAGCTTCTCAACTCACCTTCACAGGCTTACAGAACGCTCCTCTACCGCATCACCCAAAGGTGATACCCGTAGCTTCGGTGCATGGTTTGAGCCCCGTTACATCTTCCGCGCAGGCCGACTCGACTAGTGAGCTATTACGCTTTCTTTAAAGGGTGGCTGCTTCTAAGCCAACCTCCTAGCTGTCTAAGCCTTCCCACATCGTTTCCCACTTAACCATGACTTTGGGACCTTAGCTGACGGTCTGGGTTGTTTCCCTTTTCACGACGGACGTTAGCACCCGCCGTGTGTCTCCCATGCTCGGCACTTGTAGGTATTCGGAGTTTGCATCGGTTTGGTAAGTCGGGATGACCCCCTAGCCGAAACAGTGCTCTACCCCCTACAGTGATACATGAGGCGCTACCTAAATAGCTTTCGAGGAGAACCAGCTATCTCCGAGCTTGATTAGCCTTTCACTCCGATCCACAGGTCATCCGCTAACTTTTCAACGGTAGTCGGTTCGGTCCTCCAGTTAGTGTTACCCAACCTTCAACCTGCCCATGGATAGATCGCCCGGTTTCGGGTCTATACCCAGCGACTAAACGCGCTATTAACACTCGCTTTCGCTACGCCTCCCCTATTCGGTTAAGCTCGCCACTGAATATAAGTCGCTGACCCATTATACAAAAGGTACGCAGTCACAGAACAAAGTCTGCTCCCACTGCTTGTACGCATACGGTTTCAGGATCTATTTCACTCCCCTCTCCGGGGTTCTTTTCGCCTTTCCCTCACGGTACTAGTTCACTATCGGTCAGTCAGTAGTATTTAGCCTTGGAGGATGGTCCCCCCATATTCAGACAAAGTTTCTCGTGCTCCGTCCTACTCGATTTCATTGACAAGAGATTTTCGCGTACAGGGCTATCACCCACTATGGCCGCACTTTCCAGAGCGTTCCGCTAATCTCAAATCAACTTAAGGGCTGGTCCCCGTTCGCTCGCCACTACTAAGGGAATCTCGGTTGATTTCTTTTCCTCAGGGTACTTAGATGTTTCAGTTCCCCTGGTTCGCCTCTCAAGCCTATGTATTCAGCTTGAGATAACCATCTTGTGATGGCTGGGTTCCCCCATTCAGACATCTCCGGATCACAGTCTGTTTGCCGACTCCCCGAAGCTTTTCGCAGGCTACCACGTCTTTCATCGCCTCTGACTGCCAAGGCATCCACCGTATGCGCTTCTTCACTTGACCATATAACCCCAAGCAATCTGGTTATACTGTGAAGACGACATTCGCCGAAAATTTGCATTTCTTAATTAAAAGAGAACTCACAAATTTTACCTTAGCCTGAATAAACACCAGTGAAAGTGCTATCCAGTCTATCTTTCTATCACATACCCAAATTTTTAAAGAACGAT
>NZ_JAPYKM010000084.1:0-2855 GCF_029623465.1 Pseudomonas sp. RIT-To-2
CAGTAGGGAACCCAGCCCCCACGCCCGAACCTTCGCGATATCCGGCAGGCAGGACCGCCTGCTTGACAACCTGCGCCTCAACCTTGGGCTCTTGCCCACCGTCTCGTCGAGTGTGGTTGCCGCCTGCGCCAGCTTCCCTTCTTCTTTTGCGTGAAGCTTGCGGTTGTAGGACTGCGCATTACCCGCGATTTCGGAGCCGAGGGCGACGTCCCCGCCAGCCCCGGCCGCCGCCACCAGGCCGACGAGCTTGGAGGCGGCGTTGACCAGCCGATCATGCTCAGCCTGATCAGCACCCTGGAGGAACCAGGCTGTCCAGCGTTTCAATCAGTGCCTCGTTCGCCCCTGCGGCGAGTGCGCCGGTTTTGAAGTCGCCGCCCATCGCTTCGGCAAGCAAGCCGTCCGCCAACGCGTGAATAGCGGTTTTACTCAGTCCACTGTCGGGTAGCTGAAGTGTGTCGCCAAGATCGCCGACATGGGTGAAGACTGTGGCCTGCAGCACATCGAAGACGCTGTTGAGCATGGCGTCGCTGAACTTGCCCTGCCCCAGGGCCTGGGACAGCCCTCCCCGAACCGCACCGCCCGCCAGTTGAATCGCACCAAAGCGGGCGATGGCGGCGGGGTCGGTCAGGTGCGGCACCACGCTTGGGCCCCAGCCCCTAGTGGCTAGATCATCTACCTTTCCGGCAGCGCCGCCAGTTGCTGTTGCACCAACTGGACATGGTCAATTTTTTGCCAAATCACTTATCATTTTCATCCAATAATCATAAGTTTCTCGGAGTCGGCGACCGACTCTTGAGCCGTCAGCAATACCACATGCAAACGCATTGGCGACTCTCACAGGATTTGTTGGAATACTACTTAGACCGACTATTACAGGCTGGCCGTAATCGGCAAGCTTCTTACTACCCTTTAATTGCATCCAGCTTAATGACGGATGGCTTCTAATTGCTACCTCTCCGTAGTACATACCAACCTGCACAGCCAAAGATTTTTCCTCATCGGTCAAGTCCCAAGCGACAGGATCTACTTGACCGGCTGTCGAACGCCTTACCTTCTCTGAATTCAAGTCTCTTTTTTGAATTTTCGTTGCAAGCCACTCACCCAGTGTATCCAACGATTCCGGAGAGAAGTCTGCGCTCCAACTATCAAATCCGAGGGTCTGCCAAACAGCTTGAATCAACTCATCCAAACAGTAAGGTACGTTTAGTATGAACTCACCATAAAAATCGCTCAGTTCTTTTTTGGTCATCGATGCAAAAGCTGTAGTGACCGGGGTATAAACTGTTGTGAACTTCATAATCAATGCACCACCACTTTAATTCCTGCGTCAGAAAGTGCCTTTAGCAACGCGGGCGCCGGGCCAACACGACCTGTAACAGGACTCGTGAAAAAGTTCCATGTTACCCCATTGACCATCACTCGACTCAGCAACTCGGCGTCTTTAGCCACTTGAAGCACTGTGCTTGTTTCAAGTTAGGTGTAACCAACCTTTGATTCAGTAGCGTAACGCTCCAACGCCTGCCATTGATCTGCATTCAGGTCCGCGTCGTTGAAGATAGCGCCTATCTCGCGAAGCTTCTTAGTCGCCGCCGACTTGCCATACCACTGCGCTGTATAACCTGTTAAATCACGGCTTTTGGGAGCTAAATTCGATCTAGGCCATCCATTTAACCGTTAAATATCGAACTGCACCCTTAAGCAAGCCAAACTCCAGCCCATCAGCTTCAACTTCGGCCTGTCTAAATAATGGAATAATCCGCAATTATTGAACTACTTGCTCAACCGCCACTTACGTTCAGCTCATGAAAAATGCGGCCCAGCCACTACTCTTACCGAAGAGACCAGTCGTGTATCGACACCAACTTGATGATTTGCTCCGGCACATCCTCCAAGGAAGCTCTATAGTCGCTAATAAAGCTAATCCCCGTCAATATATCCCCATTCTTCCGTATAAGAAAATCATCATCCACATCATTAAATAAAATATCAAACTCCTTTTCCAAGCTTCGAAGATCACTCCCCACACCCACACCATTAAACCTCCCGCAATACCCTTCACTCACGGAAATCCTATAAAGCCTCCCGCTACCCTCAAAATACAGAGAGACCGCCTCATTCATAAACCGATACGATAGCAAAAACTCATTACCAAAACCGATTCTTCTCTGAATACCGACCCAAGACTTATTTTCAAGGAGAACATCACGAACTGGTACATCCGGACCATACCACTCAACCCTCCCCACTTTCTCGCTAACATCGGAAAATGACTCACCTAAAGAGAACCCTGCTGCTGCTATACCTGGAACAAGGTCAGAGTACAGATTAGGGAATAAGTTTTTCATAGATCACTCCCAGCTTTTCCAATTACTACCCTCATACCTCAGGCGATTTCCTTGGGTATCATAATATTTTTGATAATTCGTAATGGTGCCCGGACTAAAATCAGACGACGGATCGATTACCCTTATCTCAATGTTTTTATTTCCGACCTTCTCAGTACCAACAAGCTTATAGTACGGACTATCACCGTGGGTTCCGCCGCCCGGATGAAACTCTACCTCTTTTATAGTCGGGTGCCCTTCAACGTTAAAGACCTGAGTTCTACCTGAAGTACCTGCCAATGGTGCTTTCGGCGTAAGGCTCGCACCATCAAGCATTAGCGACTGTTTGATATCATCAATCGATTTACCCCACATGCTCGACGGCGACTCAGCAATATTTCGAGGAATACCTGCTTGGGCTGCCAGATCGTCTCTCAGTCCAACACGCGGAACGACCGAAGTAGCCGGCACTTCAGCTGAATCAATCGCTTTTGCACCTACCCCTACAACATCCGCTCCAACCGCTCTCGG
>NZ_JAPYKM010000085.1:0-2806 GCF_029623465.1 Pseudomonas sp. RIT-To-2
GGGCACGGCACCTACGCAGCGCTGCCCATCGGCAATCAGGCCAGCAAGCAGATGGTCGAAGTGCACCGCAATCTGGCGCACATTCGCGTCGTCAAATTGCGCACGCGCATAGCTGAAGTGCATCGACAATGTCGCGCCAAGGCCCAAGGCGAGGGTCATTGGGTAGTTGGTCTGCTCCTGATTCTTGACCTGCGCAAAGACCAGCCCGGCTGGCGCGCCCTTCTGCAGCGCCTCGGACACCGGGTAGTTCTCGAACACCAGCAGGGTGTCGAACAGGCCTTCGGCCGCGCCGCCCGCCCAGCGCTGTATATCGTACAGCGGCGTGTGCTCGTGCTCGCGCAAGGCCAGGTTGAGTTGCTGGACCTGGTCGATCCAGGCCGCCACGGATTGCTCGGCACGCGGGCTGGCAATCACCGGCAAGGTGTTGATGAACAGACCCAGTTGCTGCTCGACCCCTTCCAGGTCAGCCGGGCGACCCGACACTGTCGCCCCGAACGTCACGCAGTCCTGCCCGGTATAACGCTGCAACAGCAGCAGCCACGCGGCCTGCACCAGGGTGTTGACGGTAACCCGTTGCTGGCGGGCGAATTCGCTCAGGGCCAGGGTACGGGTGGCATCCAGAACATGATAGTGGTCGCCCTGGCCAGGCGTGGTGACAGCGTTGCCGTTACGCAGCGCATTGGCCAGCCGCGTCGGGTGCTCGACCGGCTGCAGTTGCTGACGCCAGAATGCTTCACTGGCCTGGCGATCCTGCCTGTCCAGCCATTGGATATGCTCACGGTATTTGCCGGCCGTCTGTGCCGGCGCTTGACCCGCATAGCGCTGCAACACTTCACCCAGCAGCTGCGAGTTACTCCAGCCGTCCATGAGGATGTGGTGACTGGTGTAGATCACATGATGCGTGTCTGGCCCGGTGCGGATGATAGCGATGCGCAGCAGTGGGTCATCATGCAGGTCAAATCCGGCCTGGCGGTCGGCGATGGCCCAGGCATCCAGGCGCTGGGCCAGGTCAGGCTGGGATGACCAGTCTTCGTGCACAAACGGCAGGCGGACCGCCCGGCGGATCACCTGCAGCGGCTGCTCGAAACGCGTGACGAAGCTGGCGCGCAGCACATCATGGCGAGCCACGGCCTGCTGCCAGGCCTGGTGAAAACGCTGGCTATCGAGCCCCTCCACGTCCACGCGCATCTGGTTGATATAGTGCCCGGCCTGTCGCTCATACAGGGCATGGAACAGCATGCCCTGTTGCATGGGGGACAGGGGATAGATGTCTTCGATCTCGCCTGCCGGCACGCTCAAGGAATCCAGCTGTGCCTGGTCCAGGGCTGCCAACGGGAAGTCCGAAGGGGTGACGCCCTGGGCTTGCTCATCCACGCAATGGGCCACCAGAGCAGTGAGCTCCGCGGCGTAATCGTCAGCGAGCCGTTGAATGGTGGCAGGGGCGAACATGTCGCGGCTGAAGGTCCAGCCCAGGTTCAGTTCACCGTTATAGACCTGACCATTGATGGACAGCCAGTTGCCGAGTTCAGCCCGGGGGCTTTGATTGGCCCCGCTGCTCTCCGGTGCCGGCGTGAACAGCGCGCTGGTTTCGCCTGCACCGCTGGCTGGGGCAAAGCTGCCATCGAACTGGCCGAGGTAGTTGAAGGTGATGCGGGGTACAGGCAACTGGGCCAGGGCCTGACGGGTTTCTTCGCTGCCCAGATACCGCAAGGCACCAAAGCCGATGCCCTTGTTCGGGATCGTGCGCAGTTGTTCCTTGACTCGCTTGATCGATTCAGCCACCGAAGGCCGAACAGTGAGCTTCACCGGATACAGGCTGGTGAACCAGCCTACCGTACGGGTCAGGTCCACGTCCTCGAACAGG
The DNA here is from genome assembly GCF_029623465.1 of Pseudomonas sp. RIT-To-2. NCBI lineage: Bacteria > Pseudomonadati > Pseudomonadota > Gammaproteobacteria > Pseudomonadales > Pseudomonadaceae > Pseudomonas > Pseudomonas sp. RIT-To-2. Next base: position 1,865 of record NZ_JAPYKM010000085.1, read on the forward strand.
TCTTCACGACCGTGCCCTTCCAACTGGATGTGTACCTGCTCGTCTGCGGTCCAGCGGGCGATCACCCGGGCCAGCGCCGTCAGCAGCAGGTCGTTGACTTGGGTGCGATACGCCGTCGGCGCCTGTTGCAAGAGCTTGCGCGTGAGGTCCGCGCCCAGTCGCGTCTGGGCCCGCTCGGCATGACGGTTTTGCAAAGAGCCCTGCGCGTTGTCGCACGGCAGCAGCGACGACGCCCCTGCCAACTGCTCGCGCCAGAGGCTCAGCTCAGCCTGCGCATCACCGTTGGCATAACCCTGGATGCGCTCGGCCCAGGCCTTGCCGGCACTGGTCTTGGCAGCCAATGCTACTGCCTGGCCCGTACTCAGTTGACCATGGGCGGTTTGCAGATCCTGCAAGAGGATACGCCACGAGACACCATCCACCACCAGGTGATGAACAGCTAGCAACAGTCGCTGGCTACCATCGGGCAGGTTGGCCAGCACCGCCCTGAGCAACGGCCCCTGGGCCAGATCGAGACTGGCCTGGGCGTTTTCACAGAGCCCTGGCAACGCCTGCTCCCCTTCCAGCTCTACCTGCCAGAGCAGGGGTGCCGCCGGGCCCGCGGTCCTGTAAGCGGCCTCCCAACGACCATCATCCTGTTGCGCGAAGCCCAGGCGCAGGGCATCGTGGTGCGCCACCAGTGCCTGCAATGCCTGCTCCAGCACCGACGCCTCCAGGCGTTGGCCCGGGGTCAGCAGCAACGACTGGTTCCAGTGATGCCGGTCCGGGATGTCCTGCTCGAAGAACCACTGCTGGATCGGCAGCAGCAACGCCTGGCCGGTTACCGGCCCCTGGTCGATCTGTACACCGCCCTGCTCGCCCACCCGCGCCACGACCGCCAGGCCTTGCACGGTCTGGTGCTGGAACAGTTGCTTGGGGGTGAAATGAATGCCCGCCTGCCGC
>NZ_JAPYKM010000086.1:0-2412 GCF_029623465.1 Pseudomonas sp. RIT-To-2
CTGACACCGTTCAGGTTGCTCACCTGCACATTGCTGGCCACGGGGATCACCGTGGGGCTGTTGTTGGCCAGGGTGCCCCGGGCCTCCAGCCAGTAAAACTGCGCCGTGGCGATCAGCGGCCACGCCGCGACCGTCGCCGTGGCGTTGGCCGTCAGCCGTGACACATCTAGCTCGTTGCCTTGTGCCTCAGTAATCGCCGGGGTCGGCAGCGCGCTCTGCGGTATCGACGACACCACCAGGTTCAATGTCTGTGACGTACCGACCGGCGCATTGGCACGGAACACCACGCACACCACTTCAATCGTCCTGCCCACGCTGGCCGCGAGCACCTCCCGCGGTACGGCCATCTGTACCTGGCCTGCTGTGGTCACCAGCCCGTAGGGGATGCTCGGGTTGGTGCCGTCCGGGTAGCGCCACACTGTAGCGACCACGTCCCCCAGGGCCAGCCGCGGGTCGCTCAAGACCACCGTGGCGGTGTTTTCGGTGTTGCCGGTACTGGGCCGGATGGGGTTCAGGGGGTTGGCCACACTGCCCGTGGCATCCGTCACCACAGGCGCTGGCCAGGGTTGCGCGCCCGCGTCGCCGATATTCAAGGTCAATACCCGCGAGCTGCCGAAGGGCACGCCGTTGCGGCGCACGTCGTACCACACGTCTACCAGGCCGCCGGCATTGCCCAGCACGAACGGGTCCTTGGCGATGATCACCGACAAGTCGCCCGTGGCCGGGAAGCTGTTGGTCGGGTTGGTGCTGGCATCAGGGTTGCCATGCCAGTGCACGGTGACCTGGTCGCCGGGCAGCAGTAAACCATTGGCCTTTACCACCACTTGCAGGGTGGCGCCCACCTGGCCCGGGTCGACGTTGCCATTGGCGAACACGGGAATGGTCTCGGGGGCGGGCAGGGTGTTGACCTGGCCGCTGACGGTCAATTCGAGGACTTGCGAGCGGTATTCCTGGCCTTGGGCAACCACCGTGTAGCTGACCCGCAGTGAACCACCGGCCAGGGTGGTGGCGTAGATTTTCTCGATCAGGAAGCTGACCGGGCGGCCGACCTGGGCAGGTTGCTGGATCGGCACGGTCTGGGTCTGATAGACGCTGCCGCCACTGGCCGTGGTGCCTTCCCAGATCAGGGTCACGCTCTGGTCCACGGCCATGAAGCTGTAGGCGGGCACCAGCACTTCCTGGTGGGTGCCGGTGATCAAGTCCGGGTTGTAGGTGCCACCGCTGACGCCGGTCAGGGTCGGTTCGGCCAGTTCCACGGGTTGGCCGACCAGGCTGACGCTGGCGCGTGCCGAGCGCCCGGGGGTGGCGCTGCGCACGCCGTCGTAATAGACGGTGGCGGTGCTGCCCACCAGGGCGGCGGCCTGAATATGGGGTACCCACAGGGTCAGCCGGGTGCTGGCCTGGGTGATTGAAAAGGGCAGGGTGTAGGTCAGCCTTGGCCCCAGCACCGGCTGGCCGGTCCAGGTCAGGGTGCCGGTGGAAGGAATGTCCAGGTTGCCGTTGACCGGGATCTGGATGGCGACGTCGCCACCGGCCAGTTCGTCCACGTCCAGCACGTCGAAGTCATCGGCGTCACGCACCGTGGGCACATGCAGCGCCGCGGCCGATTCGACGTCGGTGCGCTGGGTTTCGCTGAACAGCGACCAGTTCTTGACGGTGTCGCGAATGTCGTAGGTGACCGCCAGGTTCAGGCCTGGGTTGTTCCTGATGATTTCGGCACTGATCACCACGCTCAGGGCGCCGCTGCCAGTGGCTTCTTCCTGGCTGACGGTCCGGGTCACCGGTACACCGCTCCAGTAGATGGTGATCACGTCGTCGGCGGCAATGTTCTCGTAACGCGCAATACCCAAGGTCAGGGGCCCGCCGGTGGCGGGGAGCGACTCGGGGATGCCCGTGAGGGGGCTGAGGTTTTCGTTGATGTACGGCGTGTTCGGGTTCGGGTCGGGGTTGCCGGGCACGGTGCGTTTGACCAGGAAGGGGGCGTGCTCGATGGATGCGGTCTCACCTTCGCCCACCAGGCCGAAGTGGTGGTAGTGCACGCGGGTGACGCCTTCGGGAATATGGGCGGGCAGGACGCGGACGTTGGTCTGGGCCAGTTCGCGATCATCGGCACTGATGACCTGGGTGGCGACCGCAACGTCATTCCAGTACAGGTTCACGTAGTCGCCGACGCCCCAGCCCATCGGTACGATGACCTGCACCAGCACGGGCACCGTGGGGTCGTGCAGGTCGTTCTTGTTCAGGCCGTTGTGCACCAGCACAGCGGGAATTTTGGGCGCGGGCAGGATAGGGGGGAAATTGTCGTGGCGGGCGTGGCCTGCCCGCAGTTGCCTGGTGAGTATCGCGCGGCGCACTGCTTGGCTCAGGGTGGTCATGGGGTCATGCCTCCGGAAGGGAGGCTTGACTCTATGC
>NZ_JAPYKM010000087.1:0-2263 GCF_029623465.1 Pseudomonas sp. RIT-To-2
TCTCCAGCTCGCCCTGCGGCGCCACGTATTCGCGTTGCAGTTGGCTGGCATCGGGCTTGGGCAGGGCCTTGCGGTCCAGCTTGCCATTGGCACTCAGCGGCAGCGACGGCAGCACGATCAGGTGCGTCGGCACCATGTAGTCCGGCAGGGCCGCCTTCAGGTGTGTGCGCAAGTCCTCACGCAGCTGCTCGTCGGCTTCGCCCGTTGCCACCAGGTACGCCGCCAGTTGCTTGCCGCTCGGGCCGTCGACATCGATCACCACGGCTTCGCGCACAGCCGCATGCCCCAGCAGTTGCGCCTCGATTTCGCCCAGCTCGATGCGCAGCCCGCGGATCTTCACCTGGTGGTCGATACGCCCGGCGTACTCGATCACGCCATCGGCCCGGTAGCTGGCCAGGTCGCCAGTGCGGTACAGCCGGCCTCCCGCCGTGTCGAACGGGTCCGGCACGAAGCGCTCGGCCGTCAGCGCCGCACGCCCCTGGTAACCACGGGCCAGGCCCACGCCACCCAGGTACAGCTCGGCTGCCATGCCCGCGGCCACCGGTTGCAGCCCGCCGTCCAGCACGTGGGTGCGCAGGTTGTCGATCGGCGTGCCGATCGGCACGCCGCTGCCCGCCTCGGCCTGGCAGGTCCAGTGGGTCACGTCGATGGCCGCCTCGGTGGGGCCGTACAGGTTGTACAGGCCTGCCTGGGGCAGGCGCGTCAGGGTCTGGCGCGCCACTTCGGCCGGCAGCGCTTCGCCACTGCAGACGATGCGGCGCAGGCTCTGGCAGCGCTCCACTGGCGCACCGGCCAGGAACGCCTGCAGCATCGACGGCACGAAGTGCAAGGTGCTGACCTGGCAGGCGGTGATGGTCTCTACCAGACGCTCGGGGTCGCGGTGGTCACCCGGTTGCGCCAGGGCCAGCCGGGCCCCCGTCAGCAGCGGCCAGAAGAATTCCCACACCGACACGTCGAAGCTGAACGGCGTTTTCTGCAGTACCGTGTCTTCGGGCCCGAGGCCGTAGGCCTTCTGCATCCACCACAGGCGGTTGACCAGAGCTCGGTGGCTGTTGCCCGCGCCCTTGGGGCGCCCGGTGGAGCCGGAGGTGTAGATCACGTAGGCCAGGTTGGCCGGATCGGTCAGGCTCACCGGGTTGTCGTCGCTGCAACCTGGCGCCGTGTCAGCCTCCAGCAGCAGGTACTGCACGCCATCGGCTGCCGGCAATTGCAGATGGGCCTGGGTCAGCAGCAGCGCGATGCCGCTGTCCTGGATCATGTAGGCCAGGCGCTCCTGCGGGTATTCCGGGTCCAACGGCACATAGGCGCCGCCGGCCTTGAGAATCGCCAGCAGGCCCACCACCATCTCCAGCGAGCGCTCGGCGGCGATCCCCACCAGCACATCAGGGCCCACGCCCCGCTCACGCAGGTGATGGGCCAGGCGGTTGGCGCGCTGGTTGAGTTCGCCGTAGCTCAGGCGCTGTTCGCCGAACAGCAGGGCCACCGCGTCGGGGCTGCGCTGCACCTGAGCCTCGATCAGCGAGGTCAGACACTGCTGCGCCGGGTAATCGGCGTCGGTGCGGTTCCAGCCCTGCACGATCTGCCGCTGGGCCGCAGCATCGAGCAATGGCAGCTCGCCCACCGGGGCACGAGCATCCTCGACCAGCGCCGCCAACAGGCGGCCGAACTGGCCGGCCAGCTGCTGCACACTGGCAGCGGTGAAGTGCGCGCAGTCGTAGCTGTAGTGCACCGACAGGGTCGCGCCCAGGCCCACGGCCAAGGTCAGCGGGTAGTTGGTCTGTTCCTGGTTCTGCGCACCGCTGAACACCAGCCCGGCCGGCGCGCCCTGTTGCAGCGCCTCGGACACCGGGTAGTTCTCGAACACCAGCAGGGTGTCGAACAGCCCTTCGGCCGCGCCGCCGGCCCAGCGCTGGATCTCGTACAGCGGCGTGTGCTCGTGCTCGCGCAGGGCCAGGTTGAGTTGCTGCACCTGTTCCAGCCAGTCGCCCACCGGCTGTTCGGCACGGGGGCTGGCGATCACCGGCAAGGTATTGATGAACAGCCCCAGTTGCTGTTCCACCCCGGCCAGCTCGGCCGGGCGGCCTGACACCGTGGCGCCGAAGGTCACGCAGGCCTGGCCGGTGTAACGCTGCAACAGCAACAGCCAGGCGGCTTGCACCAGGGTGTTGACCGTGACCCGCTGCTGGCGGGCGAAGTCGGCCAGCGCCTGGGTAGGGGCGGCATCCAGTACCTGGTAATGGTCGCCATGGCCGCTGGCCAGGTC
>NZ_JAPYKM010000088.1:0-2149 GCF_029623465.1 Pseudomonas sp. RIT-To-2
ACGGCAGGCGGGCATTCATTTCACCCCCAAGCAACTGTTCCAGCACCAGACCGTGCAAGGTTTGGCGGCCGTGGCGCGGGTGGGCGAGCAGGGCGGTGTACAGATCGACCAGGGGCCGGTGACCGGCCAGGCGCTGCTGCTGCCGATCCAGCAGTGGTTCTTCGAACAGGACATCCCGGACCGGCATCACTGGAACCAGTCGTTGCTGCTGACCCCGGGCCAACGCCTGGAGGCGTCAGTGCTGGAGCAGGCATTGCAGGCACTGGTGGCGCACCACGATGCCCTGCGCCTGGGCTTTGAGCAGCGAGACCATGGCACCTGGCAGGCGTATTATCATGCGCAGGGCGGTCAGCCCGAGCCCCTGGTGTGGCAGGCTGTGTTGCCTGAGGTGGCCGGGCTCAAGAGCTTGTGCGACAAGGCACAGCGCAGCCTTGCGCTTGGGCAGGGACCGCTGATTCGAGCGGTGCTTGCTGAGGTGGGGGACGATGAGCAGCGTTTGCTGCTGGTGATCCATCACCTGGTAGTGGATGGTGTTTCGTGGCGCATCCTGTTGCAAGACCTGCAGACTGTCTACGCTCAACTGCAGGCCGGGCAACCGATCGTGCTGCCTGCCAAGACCAGCTCGACCAAGGCCTGGGCGGAGCACATGCAAGCCCATGCCAACAGCGACACCCTACGGCAGGAACGGGAGCAATGGGCTTCGTCCCTGGCGGGCACGAACCCCGAACTGCCCTGCAAGAACCCGCTGGGCTCGCAGCAGGGGCGGCACGCCGCCCGGGCGCACACACGCCTGGACAGCACGCTGACCCGGCAGTTGTTGCAGCAGGCCCCCGCTGCTTACCGTACGCGCATCAACGACTTGTTGTTGACGGCTCTGGCCCGCGTGATCGGGCGGTGGACGGAGCACGATGACGTGCTGGTTCAACTGGAGGGGCATGGCCGCGAGGAGCTCTTCGATGATGTTGATCTGACCCGCACCGTGGGCTGGTTTACCAGCTTGTATCCCGTGCGTTTGAACCCTGTGGGGTCAATGGCCGACTCGATCAAGCACATCAAGGAGCAACTGCGCGCGGTGCCGAACCAGGGCATCGGTTTCGGTGCGTTGCGCTACCTGGGTGATACGGCGGCGCGCGAAGCGCTGGCGCGCTTGCCGGTGCCGCGCATCACCTTCAACTACCTGGGCCAGCTGGACGCGGCGTTGGCCGATCCCGACGCTGGTGGCGTCGACGCGCCGTTCCTGAGGTTGGCGCAGGAAGGCACCGGTGACAGCCAAAGCCTGGAGGCGCCGCTGAGCAACTGGCTGACCCTCAATGGCCAGGTACAGGGGGGTGAATTGATCCTTGGCTGGAGCTTCAGTCGCGAGGTATTCGACGAACAGACCATTCAGCGGCTTGCCGACGAATATGCCGCTGAGTTGGCCTTGCTGGTCGGGCACTGCCTGGCTGACGACGCCAATGGCCTGACTCCTTCCGATGTCCCGCTTGCCGGCTTGGACCAACGGCAGCTCGATAGCCTCGCCACTGTCGGTATGGAGGATATCTACCCGCTCTCACCCATGCAGCAGGGCATGCTGTTCCACTCCCTCTACGAACAGCAGACAGGCAGTTACATCAACCAATTGCGCGTGGACGTGCAGGGCCTGGACGTGCAGCGGTTCCACGACGCCTGGCAACAAGCGGTGGACGCCCATGATGTGCTGCGTGCACGCTTTCTGACGGGTTTCGAGCAAGCGTTGCAGGTGGTGGACAAGCAGGTGGCCATTGCATTCAGCAGCCAGGACTGGTCCGGGCGGCCCGATGTGGCCATGGCGCTGGACACGTGGGCCCAGGCGGATCGTCGCGCCGGTTTCGACCTGCACGCGGGCCCCTTGCTCAGGATGGCTGCGTTCAAGATCGATGATGATCGTCACCACCTGGTCTACACCAGTCACCACATTCTCATGGACGGCTGGAGCAATTCGCAGTTGCTGGGTGAAGTGCTGCAACGCTATGCAGGTCAGGTCCAGGTGGTCAAGGCGACACCTTATCGCGATTACATCCAGTGGTTGCAGCAGCAGGACGCTGCCCGCAGCGAGGCTTTCTGGCTGCAGCAGCTCGAGCCCTTGCAAGCCCCCACGCGCCTGGCTCCGGCCATGCGTCAGGACAAGGCC
>NZ_JAPYKM010000089.1:0-2013 GCF_029623465.1 Pseudomonas sp. RIT-To-2
GCTCGACTAGCATCAATTCTGTGCCTCGCAACGCAAGTGATCTTGTCGGAGGTCCGCTCGAAAACGCCACTCAGATTAGCGGCCGTTTTAAGCTAGATGGTGGCCCTGCGAATGGAGCTGTGTATCGAACCGATAATCAAGGAAATATCACCAGCTATGCTGTCTATGATTCAGCTGGGATGATTGTCAAGCGTGTTGACGTGACAGGTGCAGCTCATGCTGATGTGTCAACACCACATGTAATAGAATATGGTAGAAATACGTTGCCGGACGGGACAGTCAGGGTTCAGTCGCCTTCTACGAAATTGGCTCCACGGCCTACCACTCCGGATGAGATTCCGTAATGAAAATTCAAACAATTAGACAGTTTAGCGGTTTGAGCAGATTCGAGTCATGGGCGTCAAGCTGGGCTAAAAAAGATGATGTCGATATATTTTCTTATATGAGCGCCATGTGTAATCCTGAAGATTGCCTAGTATTTTGCAGGCTTTTGTTTCCTGATTTTTTTGTTAGTCAAGGTGCGGTTCTTTTAGACGCCAAATACGATCATGATGTTTTTGTTGTATGGTTAACCAAGTTTGATGGTGATGCGCGCGCGGTTGAAAAAATAATGAATCACACCCATTTGTACGATGTTTTTTCAGGCTGCACGGATGAGGTTGATGACATTATTTTTGAACAGCTAGCTGAAATTATTGCTTTATCATGGCGGCTAGCCTTAAAAGACAAATTTCCAGGTAGTAAGTTTTCTGTAGATGTTTCTAATTCGGATCAGGATTACGGGCCTACTGTTACTTTTTATCAAGTGTTTGAGTAGGTGCAAAAGCAACTGGTGCAGCTGAAGTACCGGCTACCGCTGCAGCTGCACGGGTAGGAGTACGGGAAGACCTTGCAGCGCAAGCCGGAATCCCTCGAAATATGGTGGGAGCTCCGGCGAATGTTTGGGGGAAATCCATTGATGATATTCAGTAGTCGTTCAGGATGGATGGTGCAAAGCTCACATATGTGCCGCCGAAAACTGGAACGTCTGGTAACGCGCAGGTGTACAAAGTTGAAGGTGGCACACTGGCATTAAAGAGGTTCAATATAGTCCATCTACTGTTGATGCCTCGGTCAAATCGGTGCATGTGGGTGAGTGCTATAAAATTACATGCGTTGATGGTAGTAAGGCTAGGATTATTGATCCTGCGACCTACAGACCGACATTCCAGGGGCCTTCTAAGCCCATTTATGATGCAAATACGACATACTTGGATCCGCAAGGTCAGAAAGTGAAATTCAACCCTGCCACCAATGCGTGGATTTCCGAATGATGCCGCTAGATGGTTTTTCTGTAGTTTGGGATGCTTCAATTATTCCTGGTGTATCGCTTGCAAGAATACCTTTGCATGCTAGTGCTGTCGATCTGGAGTCTGTGCTTTCGAAATATTTGATTGATAAGAATTCTTTGCGGTATAGGTTTGAAGGGGCGCCAGACCTTTGTTTGAGTGGTTATGGTCTGGATGAGCGCGGTAATGGTGGTTATTCTTTTTTAATTTCTGATGATGAAATTGTCAGTGAGTTAAGACAAGGGGTTCCTGCATTATCTGTTCTTATTCGTAGTGGGAAGGTGTACGCAGTTAAGGTTTATGATTTTAGCTTTCCAGGCGAGCCTGCGCATAGGTTTGTTTACAAGGGGCTTTTGTCGGAGTGCATAGGTTTGGGAAGTCTTGTATCTGATCTTTTGCCATTCACTAGCTTAGAGTTTGATGAGGCCGAAGAGTGGTTTTATACCGGTCGTGATTATGGTGCCTTTGAAGTTACGGGGTGGGGGGGCTCTGGAGGAGCAGCCGAACCAGCTTATTACAGCTATCTGTGTAATTCCGGGATGATAGGCCTGCATGTATAAAATGTAAAAATCTCAGACCTGATCTGAGACCCTCGACACCGGCCTTGCCGCCGGTGTTTTTGCACCTTATCTGCCCCCTTTTTGTCGCCTTCTTGCACCCTTCTGAAAGCCAGTGGCATCACCGA
>NZ_JAPYKM010000009.1:0-213783 GCF_029623465.1 Pseudomonas sp. RIT-To-2
AGCTGTTTGCCGAGCAGAAGCCGGTGCTGGTCTCGCAATGGTCCAAGTACTTCTTCATGCACTGGCTGCCGGCGGTGCTGGTCGCCCAACTGGCCTATGGCTGGTACCTGCCACTGCAATTGGACCAGTTGGGCCTGGTGCTCGATGAGCGCGGTTTGCCGCTGGGCGTGAAGCTGCTGGAGGAGGGCGAGCCGGGCGATGCCGACGAATCCCTGGAGCCGGTGGTGCAGGCCAGCCTGCGGCCCTTCGTTGAGCGCCTCAGTGCCTATGGCGAGGTGCCCACCGCGGTGTTGTGGGGCAATGCCGGGGATTACCTGGAGCAGGCCGTGGTGCGGCTGCAAGCACTGGGTGTGGCGGTGGGGCCGGCGTTGGCGTTGCTGCAGGCGCGCAAGGCGGCGGATGGGCGGAACAACCCTTTATATGAGCCGGTGCGGTATTTGCCCGACGGCAAGCGGCAGCGGCGCAGTTGCTGCCTGGCGTACAAGGTGGAGTGGGTGGGGCCGTGTGAGCATTGCCCGTTGGTAGCCTGAGGCAAAACTCGAGAAGCAGGTTCAGCAGGGAATAGCGATCAAGCTCAGCAGTTGATCACCCTGTACCACGAATTGCCCTTCCAGTTCACGGCCGTTGCACCACTGGGCCGACAGGTCTGTCAGCAGGCGCAGGCGGACCGTGCCCCGTGCATCCCACCCCAGCACCTCGGCATGCTCGAAATAGAAGCGCTTGCCGACGATGGGGTACAGTGCCTTGAACAGGCTTTCCTTGATAGAGAACGTCAGGGTCACGGCCAGGGACACCTGGGCCGGGTCCATGCGGGCCAGTTCATCGGCGGTGAGAATTTCCGCCGCCAGCCGCGTGGCGCGGTCGTCGCCCAACAGGTTCTCCATGTCCAGGCCCAGGCCTTGCCACTCGTTGGCTCGGGCGACGATGGCGCCAGCCCAGCCAGTGCCATGGGTGATGGAGCCGCTGATGCCGGCTGGCCAGACAGGTGCGCGGTCTTCACCGATGTCGGGTACATGGTCCAGGTTGGCCAACTGGTGGAGGGCAGTGCGGGCGCACAGGCGGCCCGCCAGGAACTCGGCCTGGCGCTTGGCTACCGAACGCTGGATGCTGGCGGGCGGTGCGATGCCGGCGCGAGCGAAATCGTCGGGGGCCAGGGCCTTGGGGTCGAACTGGCTGCTGACCAGCACGGCGCCGGGCAGCGCGAAGGGCAGTGGCCAGTGGCGGTTGGGGGCGGTGCAGCAAAGGGGAAGTAAGCTGGTCATGGCGCTAGTTTGCCATAACCGAGGCGCCTGTTTCCCGAGCTTCGCCCGGTCCCACAGAGAAAACCCATCAGCGGGTGCCAGCCCTGTGGGACCGGGCGTCAGCTCGGGAAGGGGGCGCCGCGTAGTGTCAGTGTGGCCGCGTTGCCTGTTTCCCGAGCTTCGCCCGGTCCCACAGAGAAAACCCACCAGCGGGTGCCAGCCCTGTGGGACCGGGCGTCAGCTCGGGAAGGGCGCGCGCGTAGTGTCAGTGTGGCCGCGTTGCCTGTTTCCCGAGCTTCGCCCGGTCCCACAGAGAAAACCCATCAGCGGGTGCCAGCCCTGTGGGACCGGGCGTCAGCTCGGGAAGAAGGCGCCGCGTGGTGTCAGGGGGACCGCGTCGAAACCCTTGATCCTAACCAAACACCTTCTTCAAAAACGCCTGCATGTCCGCCCAGGACTTTTCATCCGCTTCCTTGTTGTAGCCAATGTCCGGCCCGCCATGGTCGCCATGGGCCAACCGGTCGGCGTCGGGGTTGGTGAAGCCGTGCTTGGCACCAGGCTGCACCACGAACTGGTAGTTCACCCCGGCGGTGGACATTTCGGTCTTGAAGTCGGCTACGTCCTTGGGTGTGCTCATGCTGTCCAGTTCACCATGCTCCACCAGGATCGGCGTTTTCACGCTGCCTTTGGTGGCGCGGGTCTTGGCGGCCAGGCCGCCGTGGAAGCTCACCACGCCCGCCAGGCTTGCACCGTGGCGCGCGGCGTTGAGCACCACGGTGCCGCCGAAGCAATAGCCAATGGCGGCGATTTTCGCCGGGTTGGTCTGGGGCTGCTGTTTGAGCAGTTGCACGCCAGCGTCAAAGCGTGCGCTGGACACCGCGGCATTGGCCGAGGCCTCCTGCATGAACGCCATGGCGTCCTTGGGGTGCTCGGTGTGCTTGCCTTCGCCGTACATGTCGATGGCCAGGGCGCTGTAGCCCAGGGCCGCGAGCGCACGAGCGCGGCCCTTGGCGTAGTCGTTCAGGCCCCACCACTCATGGACCACCACCACGCCCGGCCGCGGGCCCTGGATGGCGTCGTCGTAGGCGAAGTAACCCACCAGCGGCGTGCCGTTGAGGTCCTTGTAATGCAGCTCCTGGGTCTTGATTTCGGCCTGGGCCAGGGTGCTGGCCAAAAGCAGCAGGCACATCAGCAATACGCGCATGTTCGAGGCTCCGTGTGTGGGCAGTCAGCTCAGCCTAGTCCATCCGGTTCAGTTGGGGTTCAGCGCTGCATGACTAACATTGTTACAGGTACACTCTTGGTGCCGGGCAGCGCATGGGTGCGCGCCCGGTGCTGCAAACAGTCGAGGGAACACGGCGGCCCGCACGCAAGGGCACCGGTCGGGGAGCACTATGAAACTGCTGGTGGTAGAAGACGAGGCGCTGTTGCGGCACCACTTGTACACCCGTTTGACCGAAAGCGGCCATGTGGTCGAGGCCGTCGCCAATGCCGAAGAGGCGTTGTACCAGGCCTCCCAGTACAACCATGACCTGGCCGTCGTCGACCTGGGCCTGCCGGGCATGGGCGGCCTGGAGCTGATCCGCCGCCTGCGCGCCGACGGCAAGGCATTCCCCGTGCTGATCCTCACTGCCCGTGGCAACTGGCAGGACAAAGTCGAAGGCCTGGCCACCGGTGCCGACGACTATGTGGTAAAACCCTTTCAGTTCGAAGAGCTGGAAGCGCGCCTAAACGCATTGCTGCGCCGCTCCAGTGGTTTCATCCAGTCGACCATCGTCGCCGGCCCGCTGCTGCTGGACCTCAACCGCAAGCAGGCGAGCCTGGACGAACAGCCGCTGGCCCTGACCGCCTACGAATACCGCATTCTTGAATACCTGATGCGCCATCACCAGCAGGTGGTGGCCAAGGACCGCCTGATGGAACAGCTGTACCCGGACGACGACGAGCGCGACCCGAATGTCATTGAAGTGCTGGTAGGCCGCCTGCGTCGCAAGCTGGAAGGCACCAACGGCTTCAAGCCCATCGAGACCGTGCGCGGCCTGGGCTACCTGTTCACCGAGCGGTGTAAATGATTCGATCGCTGCGCGTACGGCTGATGGCGGCCGCCTTCATTCTGGCGGTGCTGTTCATGATCGGCCTGCTGCCAGCGCTGCAAAGCACCTTCAGCCTGGCGCTGCGCGAGTCCATCGAGCAGCGCCTGGCGTCGGACGCCACCACCCTGATCTCTGCGGCACGGGTCGAGAACGGCCAGTTGCAGATGCCTGACCTGCTGCCCGACGAGCGCTTCAACCTGCCCGACAGCCGCCTGCTGGGGTACATCTACAACCGTGAGGGCGACCTGGTGTGGCGCTCCCGGGCCACCACCGAGCAAAGCATCAACTACAAGCCACGTTACGACGGCATGGGCGCCCAGTTCGCGCATATTCGCGAGCCCAACGGCGAGGAGTATTTCGTCTACGACGTGGAGGTAAAACTGCTGGGCGGCAAGAGTGCGGCCTACAGCATCGTCGCCCTGCAACCGGTGCGCGAGTACAAGCTGATTCTCTCCGGGCTGCGCGAAAAGCTCTCCCTGGGTTTCGGCGCGGCCTTGCTGGCCCTGCTGGTGCTGTTGTGGGCCGGCCTGACCTGGGGCTTGCGTGCCCTGCGCCAGTTGAGTTCGGAGCTGGACGAGATCGAATCGGGCAAGCGTGACAGCCTCAGTGAAACCCACCCCCGCGAACTGCTGCGCCTGACCGGCTCGCTGAACCGTCTGCTCAGCAGTGAGCGTGAGCAGCGCGGCCGTTATCGTGATTCCCTGGGCGACCTGGCCCACAGCCTGAAAACGCCGCTGGCAGTGTTGCAGGGTGTCAGCGAGACCATCGCCCAACGCCCGGAAAATATCGAGCAGGCCCGCATTCTGCAAAGCCAGATCGAGCGCATGAGCCAGCAGATCGGTTACCAGCTGCAACGTGCCAGCCTGCGCAAAAGCGGCCTGGTGCGCCACCAGGTGCCGCTCAAGCCCATGCTGGATAGCCTGTGCAGTACCCTGGAAAAGGTCTACCGCGACAAGCCGGTGCAGGTGACCTACGCCATTCCCGAAAATGCCCAGGTGCCCATGGAGCAGGGCGCCTTGCTGGAGATGCTCGGCAACCTGCTGGAAAACGCCTATCGGCTGTGCCTGAGCGAAGTGAAGATCAGCCTGAGGTACAGCGGCGCGGCACTTGAGCTGAGCGTGGAAGACGACGGCCCGGGCGTGCCCCCGGACCAGCGTGCGCGCATCCTGCAACGGGGTGAGCGCCTGGACCGGCAGAACCCAGGGCAGGGCATTGGCCTGGCGGTGGTCAAGGACATCATCGAAAGCTACGACGCCTTGCTGATTCTCGACGACTCGCCCTTGGGCGGCGCGGCGTTCCGGGTGCGCTTCAAGCCGCTCTGAAGTGCGCTATACCTTCTTGTGACGAGTCGAGGCGGGCGGGAATCCGCCATGTGGCGGAACTCGCCCGGGCGGATTGGCGGAATTCCGCCAGGCAATTTCTCCCGTGGTGGCTATCATGATGGCACCGACCCCCGCAATCATTGACCCTTTACCCAAACCTGTAACCTGGCACGCCCCTTGCGATACACAGGCAAGGTCTGCCCCGAGCAGCTCGACAATAAATCCCTCCAGTTCAGGGGGGTTCGTGCTTAGGTGTCGTGTGCATCACAGGAATGGATGTCAGGCGATGCACTTGAGGAATTTGTAATGACGACTCGTCAGCCACTGTACAAATCGCTGTATTTCCAGGTGATCGTCGCGATCATCATCGGCATTGCGTTGGGGCACTTCTACCCTGACACCGCCGTTACCCTGAAACCGCTGGGTGATGGCTTCATCAAACTGATCAAAATGGTCATCGCCCCCATCATCTTCTGCACCGTGGTCAGCGGTATCGCTGGCATGGAGAACATGAAGGCCGTGGGCAAGACCGGTGGCTATGCGCTGCTGTACTTCGAAGTGGTCTCGACCATCGCGCTGCTGATCGGCCTGGTGGTGGTCAACGTGATTGGCCCGGGCAACGGCATGCACATCGACCCGGCCACCCTGGACGCCTCCAAGGTCGCCACTTACGTGGCCGCCGGTAAAGACCAGAGCGTGATTGCGTTCTTCCTCAACATCATCCCCAACACCATCGTCGGTGCCTTCGCCAACGGCGATATCCTGCAGGTGCTGATGTTCGCCGTCCTGTTCGGTTTTGCCCTGCACCGCCTGGGCGCCTACGGCAAGCCGCTGCTGGACCTGATCGATCGCTTTGCCCATGTGATGTTCAACATCATCAGCATGATCATGAAGCTGGCGCCCCTGGGTGCGCTGGGCGCCATGGCGTTCACCATCGGTGCCTACGGCGTCAGCTCGCTGGTGCAACTGGGCCAGTTGATGATCTGCTTCTACATCACCTGCATCCTGTTCGTGCTGCTGGTGCTGGGCTCCATCGCCCGCTTCCACGGTTTCAGCATCCTCAAGCTGGTGCGCTACATCCGTGAAGAACTGCTGATCGTACTGGGCACGTCCTCGTCGGAATCGGCCCTGCCACGCATGCTGGTGAAGATGGAGCGCCTGGGCGCGCAGAAGTCGGTGGTTGGCCTGGTGATCCCGACCGGCTACTCGTTCAACCTGGACGGTACCGCCATCTACCTGACCATGGCCGCGGTGTTCATCGCCCAGGCCACTGACACCCACATGGACCTGTTCCACCAGCTGACCCTGCTGGCCGTGCTGCTGATCTCCTCCAAGGGCGCCGCGGGCGTCACCGGCAGCGGCTTCATCGTGCTGGCCGCTACCTTGTCGGCTGTTGGCCACCTGCCGGTAGCCGGCCTGGCGCTCATCCTGGGCATCGACCGCTTCATGTCCGAAGCGCGTGCGCTGACCAACCTGGTGGGCAACGCCGTGGCGACCCTGGTGGTTGCCAAGTGGGTAGGCGAGCTGGACGAGGACACCATGAAGACGCAGCTGGCCGCAGGCCCGACTGCCATCGAAGTGGCTGAAGCCCATGAGGCTGTGGTCGTTGATACCCCACGCTAAGTACTGACGCTGCACGAAAAAACCCATCTTCGGATGGGTTTTTTCATGGTGCTCCGGGCACCCCGGATCATTCCACCCGGGTTTCCCCGGTGAACACCAGGGTATGGCGGCAGCGCCGGCACAGGTAACGGCGCCCCTGGTGGACCAGTTTGTGGCGCTGGGCCGAGAAGGGAAAGTCGCTGTCGGCACACGGGCATTTGTAGATGTAGCGCGTGACCCGTCGGCGTTTCACTTCATAGGTGTGGCAGCGGTTGGGCGGCAGCTCGTACACGCCGCGCATGATCAACTGCCATTCTTCGCCATGGGGCGCGATACGGTCGCCGAACAACTGGTGCGCCACCAGGTGGGCAACCTCGTGGGGCACGGTCTGGCGCAGGAAATCTTCACTGTTTTCGCGGTACAGCTGCGGGTTGAAGCGCAGCAGGTTTTCATGCAGATGCGCGACACCGGCCTTCTGCCCCCTCAGCTTGAAGCTGACCTGGGGGCGGGCGAAGGTGCGTTTGAAAAAGGCTTCGGCTTGCTGGAAACAGGATTCGACGCGGGAATTGAGTAACTCGGGCATGCTAGACAACACTCCATATGCGCCGATTATGCCGCAACCCTGGGGGCCTGCCGAGCCGCCTGTCAGTTGGTGTAGACCGGGCCAACGCCCAAGCCCCAGATGATCACCGTGAACGCCATGATCGCCACCAGCACCACCAGGCCTACGGCCAGCACCGAGCTGGCGAACAGAAAGCCTTCGTCTGCGTGGATATTCATGAAGGTCGGCAACCCCACGTACAGCAGGTACACCGTGTAGCAGATGGCTGCGGTGCCCACCATCATGCCCAGCCACAGGTGCGGGTACAGGGCCGCCAGGCCGCCGATGAACAGCGGGGTGGCGGTGTAGGTGGCGAAAGCCACGCAGCGGGCGAGGCTAGGGCTGGCGTCGTAGGTGCGGGCCATCCAGTGAATGAAGGCGCCCATCACCGCCACCCCGGCCAGCATGGCCACGTAGGACATCAGCGTCATCCACACCGCACTGTCCACGGTCAGCATCACCGGGGCGCGGTTGCCTATGACCCAGCCCACGCGGGTGGTGCCGATAAACGCGGAAACGGCGGGTATCGCCGCCAATATCAAGGTGTGGGTGAGGTACATGTGGCCGATGCTTTCGTCTTCGCCACGAATCTGCCGCCATTCCCGATCGGGATGGGTGAATAACCCGACGACGTGATGGATCATGCCCTTCACTCCTCTGGTGATTACCGCTCAAGCGCAGTATAGGGCGAAGATGCCAGCACTTTTAGAGCAAATCGCGCTCTGTGGGGGCGCTGTAAGCACTTTGCAGTATTTACCTGCGTTAAAGGCGAGTTGACCAGATACCGTACCCGCGCGCCGGCTTTACAGGTAAAATGCCCGGCTTTTCGTCTCACCACGCGGATTCCAAGCGCCATGGGCACCCTTTCGGTCAACCAGAACAAACTGCAGAAACGCCTTCGTCGGCTGGCCGGTGAAGCCGTCGCCGACTACAACATGATCGAGGACGGTGACAAGGTCATGGTCTGCCTGTCGGGCGGCAAGGACAGTTACACCATGCTCGACGTGCTGATGCACCTGCAGAAGGTCGCGCCGATCAAGTTCGATATCGTCGCCGTGAACATGGACCAGAAACAGCCAGGTTTCCCGGAGCACGTGCTGCCGGCCTACCTCAAGGAACTGGGGGTGGAATACCACATCGTCGAGAAGGACACCTATTCGGTGGTCAAGGAATTGATCCCGGAAGGCAAGACCACCTGCTCGCTGTGCTCGCGCCTGCGCCGTGGCACCCTGTACACCTTCGCCGACGAAATCGGCGCCACCAAGATGGCGCTGGGGCACCACCGCGACGACATCGTCGAGACGTTCTTCCTGAACATGTTCTTCAACGGCAGCATGAAGGCCATGCCGCCCAAGCTGCGTGCCGACGACGGCCGCAACGTGGTGATCCGCCCGCTGGCGTACTGCAACGAGAAGGACATCCAGGCCTATTCGGACCTCAAGGGCTTCCCGATCATCCCGTGCAACCTGTGCGGCTCGCAGGAAAACCTGCAGCGCCAGGTGGTCAAGGACATGCTGGTGGAGTGGGAGCGCAAGCACCCGGGGCGTACCGAGAGCATCTTCCGTGGCTTGCAGAATGTGGTGCCGTCGCAGTTGGCTGACCGCAACCTGTTTGACTTCGTGAACCTGGCGATCGACGAGTCGGCGCCTTCGCGGGTATTGAATGTGTTGAACCTGTAGAACCGAGTCGCCTGGTTCCCGAGCTTCGCCCGGTCCTACAATGAAGCGTGTTTTTTGGTAGGACCGGGCGAAGCTCGGGAAGGGGCCGGCAGCGTTATTCCGCTCTGAGCTCGATCACCCGATTACGGCCTCCTTCGGCCAGCAGGTAGGTATTGTCCCCTGTAGGCAACAACTCCTGCGGCGCCCGCAGGTGCGACAGGATCACCTGCAACTTGCCATCCGGCGTGCGCAGCCACAGCCGCGCCAAGTGCGTCTGGTCTTCCACTATCCATAGCCCGCGCTTGTCGCACAGGATGAACGTTGGGTTGGTAATGCCGTCCACGTACACCGGGTCCTTGCCCGATTCGTCGAACTGGCGGACCACGCCTTCCTTTTTCACGGTGTACAGCAGCTTGCCGCCGGAGCAGATCTCCACCGACTCGGTCTGCGCCAGTTTGTCGCGCAGCACGGTCAGCGAGCCGTCGGCGGCGTCGTAGCGCATCAACCGGCCGTCGTCGTGGCGGTCCTCAATGGCATACAGCGTGTCGCCGTCACTCTTCAGGCCCTGCACGTCGCGGCCCATGAACAGCTGGGTGACCTTGCCGTCCTTGAGCAACTGCACTGGCTTGTTGTCGAATTCCTGGCTGAAGACGTGGCCACCCAGGAACGGCGCCAGGCCGTCGGGCTTGGTCAGGCCGTCGACAATGACCGTGCGGGTGCCGTCCGGGGCGATGCTGCTCAGGCGGCCCTTGTCGTCACGCAGTTCCTCGGTGACCAGCACGTTGGCGCCGTCCAGGCCCAGGCCTGCGGCCTTCTCGACCTTGTCGTAGACCAGGCGCGTGCTCCAGCCGGAGGCAGCCTGCACCGGCCAGTAATGCTGCCAGCCCAGGAAACTTAGTGCCCCGACAACAGGGACGGCGGCCAGCCACAACAGCGGTTTAAGGTTCATCAGCGGTCCATGCAATTAGTGGTTGACGGTGTAGGCCAGCATCGCCGAGAGCTGGCACAGGGGCCGCCCACTTTCGGCCTGCCACTGGTTGAACACTTCCTGGACCTTGGCCTGGTCGCGTTTGCTGCTGGGCACCCTGTCGACGATGCCTTGGGCGTTGAGTGCCGCCACCACGTCGCCGCTCGGAATGAAGGTGTCCTTGCCGACCATGCGCAGGAAGCGCGGGGCCGACAGGCCGCCCATCTGGTTGCCGTGCTTAGCCAGATACTGCCACAGGCCGACGATGTCATTCACCGGCCAATCGGCGATGAAGGCGCCAAAGCTTTTGTGCTCGTGCTCGATGTCCAGAATCAGCTGGGCGTTGCGTGGCACGCTCTTGAGCTTGCCCAGGTGGCGGATGATGCGGGTGTCCTGCATCAGCCGCTCCAGGTGCTCGGCGCCCATCAGTACAACCTTTTCCGGATCGAAGCCGAAGAACACCTGCTCGAACGCGGGCCACTTGGAATCCACCAGGCTGTGCTTGAGGCCGGCGCGGAAGACCCGCAGGGCCATGGTCGACAGGTAACGGTCAGCGGGGATCTTGCGCAATTGTGCCGCGGTTTTCGGCTCGGGCAGCTGTGCCTCCAGGGCCTTGGCCGAGCCAAAGCGGTTGAGGCAGTATTCGTTGAGCCATTTGTAATCCTGCATTCACGCCAGGCCCTCTCCGGCCAGTTTCCGATTCAATTGAAAACGCCAGCGCACGTATAGCAGCGCGCTGGCGAACAGCGCCAGGCTGGCGGCCATTTCCAGCAGGCCGAACAGCTGGCGGTGGGGGTCGTAGGCGGCCAGCGCGCCCTTGATGAAGTACAGGTTGACCGCAAAGCAGGTCCACGCATGCCCGCGCGGGCTGCCCAGGAGCATGCCGGGGGTCAGCAACAGCAAGGGCACCAGCTCGATCAACAGGATGACCCAGGGCCGCGCGCCATGCAGGTCGGCCACCAGCAGGTAGTAACCGCACAGCAGGGCGATGAAGCCGAAGAAGCACGCCAGGCTCAGCCAGCGTGCCATTCGCACCCGGGGTTGCAGCCATTGGACACTGGGCAGCACCTTGGCGCGTTTAGCCACGCGGTGTTTCCAGTTTCTGCGCGATGTTGCCCAGGCGCTGCCCCAGGGCACGGCACAGGGCGATCTCGTGTTCGTCCAGGGCGCGCTTGCTGTCGGCGCCGGCATGGTGGCTGGCACCGTACGGGGTACCGCCGCCGCGGGTCTCCAGCAATGCCGACTCGCTGTAGGGGATGCCGCTGATCAGCATGCCGTGGTGCAGCAACGGCATCATCATCGACAGCAGCGTGGTTTCCTGGCCGCCGTGCAGGCTGGCGGTGGAGGTGAACACCGAGGCCGGCTTGCCCACCAGGGCGCCGCTGAGCCACAGGCTGCTGGTGCCGTCCAGGAAATACTTGAGCGGCGCGGCCATGTTGCCGTAACGAGTGGGGCTGCCCATGGCCAGGCCGGCGCAGTTCTTCAGGTCATCGATGCTGGCGTAGGGGGCGCCGTGCTCAGGGATGCTCGGGCCTGTGGCCTCGTGGTCGGCGGACACCGCTGGCACGGTGCGCAGGCGCGCTTCCAGGCCGCTGAGCTCGACGCCGCGGGCGATATGCTTGGCCATCTGCGCGGTGGCGCCGCTGCGGCTGTAGAACAGCACCAGGATGTACGGTTGGCTCACGGCAGGATCTCCAGCACTTTCTCGGGCGGCCGGCCAATGGCGGCTTTGTTGCCGGCGATCAGGATCGGCCGTTCGATCAGTTTCGGGTGCTGGACCATGGCGTCGATCAACTGGTCTTCGGCCAAGGCCGCGTCGGCCAGGTTCAGCGCCTTGTATTCGTCTTCGCCGGTGCGCAGCAGGGCACGGGCATGCAGGCCCAGCTTGGCCAGCACGGCCTTGAGGGCGGCGGCGTCGGGCGGTGTGTCCAGGTAACGCACCACGGTGGGCTCCAGGCCACGGGCCTGCAGCAGTTCCAACGCGGCACGGGATTTGGAGCAGCGCGGGTTGTGATAAAGCGTCAGGTCGGTCATAGGGGGTCGCACCTTGGGTGGAGAGGGGGCTATTCTAACCCTCTGGCGGGCACATAGAGGAAGGTCGCAATCATGGCATGGCGCGTGGTGATATGTCTGGTCCTGGTGGTGCTGGCAGGATGTGGTGCCGATTACGGGATGGACCAGAACGGCAAGGTGGTCAAGGCAGGCCAATTGGACGATCAGTGGCTGGTGGTCAACTACTGGGCCGATTGGTGTGGGCCATGCCGTAGCGAAGTGCCGCAGCTCAATGCCCTGGCCGAGCAGCTGAAGGGCAAGGGCGTGGCAGTGGTGGGCGTGAACTTCGACGGGTTGCACGGTGACGACCTGAAGAAGGCCGCCCAGGAACTGGGCATCGGTTTCACCGTGCTGGCGGACGACCCCGCGCCGCGCTTCAACCTGCCCCAGAGCGAGGCGTTGCCCATTACCTACATCATCGATGCGAAGGGCAAGGTGCGCGAGCAGTTGGTGGGCGAGCAGACCGCCGCGGGCATTCGCGAGAAGCTGGCCAAACTGAAAAGCTCCTGAGCAGCCCTGCCCAAGCGCGTAGCAGCGGACCTGGCCGCGTCACTGGCGCCGCGAAACACGCGGCCAGGTCCGCTGCTACGCCCGATCAGCTCTCGTCAGGCCACAGGCGCAACGGCTTGCCTTCTTCGGGCCACAGGCGGATCTGGCCTTCCTTGGAAACGCTCCAGCGCTGCACGCCACCGAGGGCCTGCAGGAAGCGCTGTTCCTGTTCCATGGTGGCCGGGTCGCACAGGCGGCGGGTGCTGCCTACCGGGCCGAAATTCAGGTGGTGGTGCTGCAGGGTATACGGCGCGAACCAGTGGTTGCAGCCAGCATTGCCATAGGCCCGGCCGTCTTCACCCAGGGTCAGGCTGATGTGGCTATAGTCCATCAGCGGGCGGTCGCCGATCCACTCCAGGGTGTACGCCTGGTCCTGTTGCAGCTTGGGCCCGGTTGCGCAGCCCGTCAGGGTGGCGGCCAGTGCCGCCAGCAGCAGGGCTTGTCTCACGGGCGCGGCTCCTGGCAGTTGCGGCACAGGTGTTTGTCGCCCAAGGTGGTCCAGCCCAGCTCGGCGATGCGCGCGGTGGCAGCCGGCTTCTGCGCCTTGGTGCCCAGCTTGGCGTCCACGGCGAACTCGAACTCCAGGTCCGCTGCGCATTTGTCGCACTGTACGTGCCACTGGTGGATGGCCAATTCGCCAAACACCGGGCCACGGGCCACGGCGACCCACTGGCCTGGCGGGTTGATCAGGTGGCGGACTTTCTCGATGGTCAGGCGCATGGACAAGGTCTTGCTGCCCTTGAGGGTCACCAGCAGGACATCGTCATTGTGAATCGAACCACCGTTGCCGGTGACCTGATAACGACCCGGCGCCAAGGCACGGCATTCGATCAGGGTGTGGTGCGGGTTGAGCAGGCTGTAGCGAAAATCGTGTTCGACCATGGGTCCTCCAAATCTGCGCGACATGCTAGCACGGCCGCCTGCCTAAGCCTCGACCAGATTCTGCGGCGAACCACGCCCCCAGTCGGAAATATTCGCCAGGGTAGTGCTGGCGATGGCGGCCAGGGCCTCGCGGGTCAGGAAGGCCTGGTGCGCGGTGATGATCACGTTGGGAAACGTCAGCAGCCGGGCCAGCACATCGTCCTGCAGGGGCAGGTCGGAACGGTCTTCGAAAAACAGCTGCGCTTCTTCCTCGTATACGTCCACGCCCAGGTAGCCCAGCTGGCCGCTTTTCAGTGCGTCGATCAGCGCCGGGGTGTCCACCAAGGCGCCACGGCCGGTGTTGATCAGCATGGCACCCGGTTGCAGGCGGGCCAGGCTGGCGGCGTTGATCAGGTGGTGGCTGGTGGGGGTGAGCGGGCAGTGCAGGCTGATGATCTGTGCCTGGCTCAGTACGTCGTCTAGCGGCAGGTAACGAGCGCCAAGGGCCAGCACGGCCTCGTTGGGATAAGGGTCATGTGCCAGCAGTGTGCAGCCGAAGCCGTGCATGATGCGTGCGAAGGCAGCGCCGATCTGGCCGGTGCCGATCACACCCACGGTCTTGCCCACCAGGTCGAAGCCGGTCAGGCCGTGCAGGGTGAAGTCGCCATCACGGGTGCGGTTGCTGGCGCGGTGCAGGTGACGGTTGAGGGCCATGATCAGCGCCACCGCATGTTCGGCCACGGCATGGGGCGAATAGGCGGGCACCCGTACCACGGCCAGGCCCAGGCGTTGGGCTGCGGGCAGGTCCACGTGGTTGTAGCCGGCCGAGCGCAAGGCGATCAGGCGGGTGCCGCCGGCGGCCAGTTGGGCCAGTACCTCGGCGCCCAGGTCGTCATTGATGAAGGCGCATACCACCTCATGGCCGGCGGCCAGGGGCGCGGTTTCGGCGGTCAGGCGCGCGGGCTGGAAATGCAGGTCGATGGCGGCGTCGCGCGGGGCGGTCAGGAAGCTGTCGCGGTCGTAGGGCTGGGCGCCGAACAGAAGGGTGCGCATGGGCGAGGGTTCCTTGGGCAGCGGGCTCGGGCCATGAGTGTAGCGGGTTGGGGGGCGGGGTTATTGTTTGGGGTCAGTGTTGTCCGCGGACCTGGCTTGTACCGAACCCGGTCTCACCGGGTTCGGTACAGGCCCCACCGGCGAGTCAGGCGCTGGAGCGGGCGTGTTCGGCCAGGCGAAGAATGGCCGCGTCCAGGTCGTCCAGGGCTGCCGTGGCAGCACTGTCGTCCTGCTTGAGCAGGGTCTCGCTGCGCTGGCACGCCGCGCGCAGCTGCGGTACCCCGCAATAGCGGGTGGCCCCGTGCAGGCGGTGCACCCGTTCGATGGTCAGGGTGTGGTCCTGGGCATCGCGGGCCGCCTTGATGGCGCGGCGTTCATCTTCCAGCGAGGCCAGCAGCATGGCCAGCATGTCGGCGGCCAGGTCTTCCTTGCCCGCGGCCAGGCGCAAGCCTTCCTCGGGGTCGAGCACATGCAGCACGTCGTCTTCGGCTACCCATTCGGCACGCTCGGTGGTGCGCGTGCGCAGCACCAGGCCGGTCCACTTGAGCACCACCTGGGCCAGTTGTCGATCGCTGATGGGTTTGGTCAGGTAATCGTCCATGCCACTTTGCAGCAATGCACGCTTTTCGTTGGCCATGGCATGGGCCGTCAGGGCCACGATGGGCAACGCCGGCCCCGTCTGGGTGGCCTCCCACAGGCGAATCTTTTCAGTGGTTTCGCGGCCGTCCATGCCGGGCATCTGCACGTCCATCAGCACCAGGTCGAAGCGTGAATCCTGCACCGCCCGGATAGCGCTGTAGCCGCTGTCCACGGCCAGCACCTCTGCCCCCAGGTCTTCGAGCAGGGTCTGCACCAACAGCAGGTTGGCGGGGTTGTCGTCCACGCACAGCACCCGTGGCGCGCGGTTGCCTAACGGCTGGGCAGTGTCCACGCGCAGGCGCTTGGGGTTGATCAGGTCGCTCAGGCCACGGCGCAATTTTCGTGTACAGGCCGGTTTGGGCTGCAGTTGGCTGTCCGGGTTGGGCATGGCCGAATGGAACAGCGTCTGCTCGGTAGTGGGGCACAGCACCAGGGCGTGGCAGCCCAGTTTCTCGATATCACGCACCTGTGGGGCCAGGCGGTCAGGGCCGATGTCATAGCTGGTCAGGCCCAGTACGGCCAGGTCGATGGGCTGCCCGGCCAGGTGCGCGGCACTGATGCCGCCCACCAGTTTTTCCACCGACGCGAAGGTGCTGACCTCCATGCCCAGGTCTTCGAGTTGATGGTGCAACGCCTGGCGGGCCAGGTCGTGGTGCTCGACCATGGCGATGCGCCGGCCTTTGAGCGGCTCACCGGGCTGGTCTTCGGCGTCGTCGCGGGCCTTGGGCAGGCGCAGGCTGATCCAGAACTCCGAGCCCTCGCCCGGGGCGCTTTCCACTCCGATCTCGCCGCCCATCTGCTCGATCAGGCGCTTGGAGATCACCAGCCCCAGGCCGGTACCGCCGGGCTGGCGGGACAGCGAGTTGTCAGCCTGGCTGAAGGCCTGGAACAAGGTGCGCACATCCTGGCTGGACAGGCCGATGCCGGTGTCCTGCACACTGATGCGCAACTGCACGCCGTCATCGTTTTCATCTTCGAGCATCGCCCGGGCGACGATGGTGCCTTCGCGGGTGAACTTGATGGCGTTGCTCACCAGGTTGGTAAGGATCTGCTTGAGCCGCAGGGGGTCGCCGATCAGCGACAGCGGGGTGTCGCGGTACACCAGGCTTACCAGTTCAAGCTGCTTGGCGTGGGCGGCGGGGGCCAGGATGGTGAGGGTGTCCTGCAGCAGGTCACGCAGGTTGAACGGAATGCTGTCGAGCACCAGCTTGCCAGCTTCGATTTTCGAGAAGTCGAGAATCTCGTTGATGATCCCCAGCAGGCTGTCGGCGGACTTTTCGATGGTGCCCAGGTAGTCGAGCTGGCGCGGGGTGAGCTCGCTTTTCTGCAGCAAGTGGGTGAAACCCAGGATGCCGTTGAGCGGCGTGCGGATTTCATGGCTCATGTTGGCCAGGAACTCGGATTTGATTCGGCTGGCCTCCAGGGCCTCCTTGCGCGCCAGGTCCAGTTCGATGTTCTGGATTTCAATGGTTTCCAGGTTCTGGCGCACGTCTTCGGTGGCCTGGTCGACGCTGTGCTGCAGTTCTTCCTGGGCACCTTGCAGGGTCTCGGCCATGCGGTTGATGCCAGCGGCCAGTTCGTCCAGTTCGTGGCTGCCCAGGGCGGGCAAGCGGCTTTCCAGGTTGCCGTCCTTGAGCTGGATCACGGTCTGCTTGATCTGGCTGATGGGGCCGTTGATGCCGCGGCTCATGCGTACGGCCAGCAGGGCGGTGGCCAGCAGGCCGCCAGCGATCAGCATGAGGCTGGCGAACAGACCGCGGTAGACGCGCAACAGGGTGCCGTCGTGGGACAGTTCCAGTTCTACCCAGCCCAGCAGGCGGTCATCCTCACCCGGCACCACGTCGCCGGCCAGGTCGCGGTGGCGGCCGAACACCGGCAGCAGGTAGCGGGTGGCGTCGTTGCCGCTGCGCAGCAGCAAATGGGTGCTGCTGCCGATGGGCACCGGGTTGAGCATGCTGGGGCCGGCGTGGGCCAGGGGCGAGCGGTCGGGGGCCAGGAACGACACGGCCCGCACGTCGGCCTGTTCCAGCGCCTGGGCGGCGATGCGTTCCAGCAGCGGCTTGTCGGTCCTGGCCATGCCATGGGCGACCAGCGGCGCCAGTTGCTCGGCGATCATTTGCCCGCGGCGCAGCAACTGGGCCTGCAGTTCAGCCTGCTGCACATAGCTGAAATAGCCGCCCAGCAACACGGCCATCAAGGTCGCCGGCAACAGTGCCAACAGGAGCACGCGGCTCTTGATCCCCAGTCTTTTCAGCACGCCTGTCTCCCTGCTTTGGCTACCCGAAATGGACGCGAACTGTCGCGCGCCCATGGCAAAATACCTTGCCGGGGGCGTGCATGCATCCTTTGTAGCGCTTTATCGCCGGTTTCACCGTGCCTGGGTTGCAGCCCCCGTCCCTTCGGCATGCGGCTGCGCCCGGTACCAGCCCAGCGTGTCGGCCAGCGTTTGCGCCACGGGCCGAAAGCTGCAGCCCAGTTCGTGGCGGCTTTTGACGTGGCTGAAGTGGGTGCGGCCGCGCTCCTGGGCCATCAGCCGTACGGTGGCGGGGCTGATCAATACCGGCTTGCCGCTGAGCCGGTGGTACAGCTCATACCCCGCGGCGATCACGCGCAGCAGGGCCAGTGGTACCTGCCGCTGCGGGGCCGGTACGCCGCTGACCTCGGCCAGCACCTTGAGCAGGCTGGCCATGTCCATGTGTACGCCGGCCGCCAGGTAGCGTTCGCCACTGCGCCCACGTTCGGCGGCGGCCAGCAGGTGCAGGGCCACGTCCCGGGCATCCACCACCGAGAACGTGCCCGGCAGCACGCCCGGCAGCTTGCCGGCCACGTAGTCCATCAGGAACTGGCCGGACGACGTGGGGCCGATGTCGCCTGGCCCGAACATCCAGCCGGGTAGCACCATGGCTACCTTCATGTCCGGATGATGGCGCAGGAAACGCTGCACCACCTGCTCGGCCAGGATCTTGCTGCGGTAGTAGTCGTCGGCACCCTGTTCGGGGCGCGACATGGTTTCATCGATCACCTGGCCAGAGCGGCCGTGCAGCACTGCAATGGACGACACGTGCACGGCGCGGCCGATACCGGCGGCGTAGGCGGCGCTCAACAGGCGCTCGGTAGCAGTGACATTGGTATCGTACAGGGCCTGCCAGTGCCGGCCACCCTTGTAGCTGTCGCGAAAGTAGGCGGCGGTGTGGATCAGGGTGTCGCAGCCTTGCAAGTGATGGCTGAAGGCTTCGGTGCGCGCCAGGTCCCCTTGTACCCATTCCACAGGCAGGCCCGCGAATTGCCTGCGGGCTTTTTCCTGGGACCGCACCAGGGCCTTGACCCGAATGCCCCGGTGCAACAGGGCGCGTACGGTGTTGCTGCCTAACAGGCCGGTAGCACCGGTGACAAATACACATTCCATTGGATGATCTTCCTGTAGAGCCAGGCGGACGATGAGGTGCTGTGCGTGGCATGAGGTCGATTAAATACCAATCGGTATCCGGATATCAATTGGTATTTAATCGCTGCTGCGCTGTACCCTGCCAGCTGCGTTACCATGATGGGTTAGCGCGTGGGGAGAACGAGCGTTGATCAAAACCAGAATGGGCCGTGAAGAGAAGCAGCAGCACACCCGTGAAAAACTGTTCCAGGCGGCCACCGACTTGATGGTCAGCAAGGGCTACCACGGCGCCAGCGTCAGTGATATTGCCGAGGCCGCGGGGTTTTCCAAGGGGGCTTTCTTTTCCAATTTCGCCAGCAAGGCCGAGCTGCTCCTGGCGCTGACCCAGCGTTTCAAAGGGGTGGAAATCGAGCGGTTGAGCAGTGTGCTGAACGCCGATGCCTCGCCCGCCGAACTGAGCCAGGGCCTGGTGCAGTACATCGACAACCTCAAGCACAACAAGGCCTGTGTGGTTCTGGACGTCGAACTGCAATTGATGGCTTCCCGCGACCCTGCTTTCGCCCCCCACTACCACGCGCTGCACCGGCAGAACAGCGAAGCCTTGGGGCGCCTGATCGAGGTCATTTTCAACAACCGTGGCAAGCAGCCGCCGATGCCACGCCCAGCCTTGGCCATGCTGTTCACGGCGCTGTCCGAAAGCTTGATGCTGCAAGGCCTGCCCGACCCGGCGCCGCCTATTCGCCAGGTACTAGAGGCGATGATTGATAGCGCTTTGCCCCTGTAAGCCGCTGGACAAAGGGTGGTTGCTTGCTAGCACTGGGATCACTGATAATCACTGATTGATAATCACTCCCAGATGCCAATGAATCCTGCAACCCACTGTGCTGGCCACATTCTTGCCATTGAGGACGACCCCGTGCTGGGTGCCTATGTGCACGAGCAATTGGGGCGCAGCGGCTTTCAGGTTACCTGGTGCCAGAATGGCCAGGACGGGCTGGCCCTGGCCCGGGGCGAGGGCTTCGACGTGGTCCTGATGGACATTCTGCTGCCCGGCATGAACGGCCTGGACGTGCTGCAGCACCTGCGCGAGCACTCGGCCACGCCGGTGATACTGATGTCGGCGCTGGGGGCGGAGGCCGATCGTATCAGCGGGTTTCGCCGCGGGGCCGATGATTATTTGCCCAAGCCGTTCAGCGTCGATGAACTGCAGGTGCGGGTCGAGGCCATCCTGCGGCGCGTGGCCCTGGAGCGCCGGCGCAGCCAGGGCCCTGTGCGCCCGGAAAGTGATGACCTGCAGTTCGATGACCTGCATTTCGACGTGACTTTCGCCGGCCGCGCCGCGGGCCTGACCCGCAGCGAATTTCGCCTGCTGGACACCCTCAACCGCCACGCCGACGAAGTGCTGAGCAAAGCCTTTCTGTACCAGCACGCCTTGCAGCGCGGCTACGCCCAGCATGACCGCAGCCTGGACATGCACGTCAGCCAGATCCGCCGCAAACTCAAGGCTGCCGGCTACCAGGCCAGGCAGGTACGCACCGTGTGGGGCAAGGGTTACGTGCTCAGCCCCGGCGAGGATGCCTGACATGCCAGGCCGTCATTCATTGTTCTGGAAGCTGGTGGTGCTGCTGGTCGCCTTCTGCCTGCTGATGATCTGGTTGAGCTGGTCGTGGGGGCGGTACATGGAAACCCAGAACGCCTTCCTGTCGTCCGAGGCCCGCCAGGCGCTCAAGGGTTATGCCGCACAAGCCGAACAAGCCTGGCAAGACGCAGGCACGGAGGGCGTCGACCGCTGGCTGGCCGCCATGCGCCAGCGTGAAAATGGTTGGGTGGCGGTCATCGGTCCAGACCTGCAACCCTTGGGCAGCACCCCCTGGACGGCCGCTCAGAGCCAGCGTCTGACCTTTCTGCGAGGGTTGGAGTGGCCCGTCAGCCGACGCTCGCAACTGCTGCCGTGGATGCGCGTGCCGTTCCCCCACGACGCTGGCGCGGGCAGCCTGGTGATCGAACTGCCAGAGCGTTTCATGCCGGGCCGCTATGCCTTGCTGTGGCACCTGACCATCACCGGCATCATCCCCGGGGTGTTCACCTTCCTGTTGTGCATGGGGCTCTACCGTTTATTGATCGCGCCACTGAACCGCCTGCGCGAGCAAGCCAATGCCTGGCGCGCCGACCCCTTGCAGGGCCGCCTGACGGCCCAGGCCACTGGCCGCGGCGACGAACTGGGCGAGCTGGGGCGGGCTTTCGACCACATGGCCGAGCGCCTGCAAAGCACGGTGGCCCTGCAGCGCCAATTGCTGCGCGACCTTTCCCATGAGCTGCGCACGCCCTTGAGCCGGCTGCGGGTGGCCGGTGACAGTGAGCAGGACTGCGCGCGCCTGCGCGACCGGGTACAGCGCGAAGTGCAGGGCATGCAACGGCTGGTGGACGACACCCTGCAGCTGGCCTGGCTGGACACCGAGCGCACTGCGCCCGCTCTGGAACCCATCCAGGTGCAGGCGCTGTGGGACATGCTGGCGGAAAACGCCTGCTACGAAAGTGGCTGGCCCAGCAGCCAGTTGCAATGCCGGGTCAGTGCCGATTGCTGGGTGCAGGGCAACCTCAACGCCCTGGCCCAGGCGCTGGAAAACATCCTGCGCAACGCCATCCGCCACTCGCCCCCGGGTGGGGTGATCAGCCTGGCCGGCCGTCGTGAAGGCGACCAGTGGCTGGTGTGGCTGGAAGACCAGGGCGGCGGCGTGGCCGAGCGCGACCTGGAGCGTATTTTTCACCCTTTCATCCGCCTGGATGGCTCGCGCCCGGGCGACGGCGGGTTCGGCCTTGGCCTGAGCATCGCGCGCAACGCCCTGGCCCGCCAGGGCGGCACCTTGTGGGCGCAGAACAGTGGCGCCGGGCTGCGACTGAACCTGCGCATTCCAGCGGCTTATAACTCAATGGAATGAGCCGCGCACTTTGCGTGATATGGCCTGAAGGCGTTTGCCGGTATGATAGGCGGCCCCGCAGTCCGGATTGCGAATTCGCCATGACCCTGCAGTACCCAACCATCGCCGATTGCGTCGGCAACACGCCGCTGGTGCGCTTGCAGCGCCTGGCCGGTGAGACCAGCAATACCCTTCTGCTCAAGCTCGAAGGCAACAACCCGGCCGGTTCCGTGAAGGATCGCCCGGCGCTGTCGATGATTACCCGTGCCGAAGCGCGCGGGCAGATCCAGCCCGGCGATACCCTGATCGAAGCGACCTCCGGCAACACCGGCATCGCCCTGGCCATGGCGGCGGCGATCAAGGGCTACAAGATGGTCCTGATCATGCCCGACAACTCCACTGCCGAGCGCAAGGCGGCCATGACTGCCTACGGCGCCGAGCTGATCCTCGTCACCAAGGAGGAGGGCATGGAAGGCGCCCGCGACCTGGCCGAGCGCATGCAGGCCGAAGGCCGTGGCAAGGTGCTGGACCAGTTCGCCAATGGCGACAACCCCCAGGCCCACTACGTGAGCACAGGCCCCGAGATCTGGCGTCAGACCCAGGGCACCATCACCCATTTCGTCAGCTCCATGGGGACCACCGGTACCATCATGGGCGTGTCGCGCTACCTCAAGGAGCAGAACCCGGCGGTGCAGATCGTCGGCCTGCAGCCCATGGAAGGCTCGGCCATTCCCGGCATCCGCCGCTGGCCCCATGAATACCTGCCCAAGATCTACCAGGCCGACCGCGTCGACCGCATCGTCGACATGGCCCAGGCCGAAGCCGAAGACGTCACACGCCGCCTGGCGCGTGAAGAGGGCATCTTCTGTGGTGTGTCCTCCGGCGGCGCCGTGGCGGCCATGCTGCGTTTGTCCCAGGAGCTGGAAAACGCGACCATCGTCGCGATCATTTGCGACCGCGGTGACCGCTACCTGTCCAGCGGCATTTTCGATGCGGCGCACTGATGGCTAAGAAGAACGTCGGCCTGCGCTTTCAGCCTGCGGGCGGTCAGCGGGCCGTGCAAGTGCCCACCGGCAAGAAGCAACGCCTGGACATCGAGCGCCTGAGCAACGATGGCCGTGGCATTGCCTTTCTGGAAGGCCGCACCTGGTTCGTGCTGGGCGCCCTGGCGGGCGAGCAGGTGGAAGCACGGGTGCTCAATGCCCATGGCAAGGTGGTGGAAGCACGCACCGAAAAGGTGCTCAAGGCCAGCCCCATGCGCCGCCCGGCACCGTGTGCCCACGTCGACCGCTGCGGCGGTTGCAGCGTGCAGCATGTACCCCGCGAAGAACAGTTGGCACTGAAACAGCGCATGCTCGCCGAGCACCTGCAGCGTGCTGGCAACCTTGTGCCCGAACAATGGGAAGCCCCGCTGACGGGCCCCGAATTCGGCTACCGGCGCCGCGCCCGGGTGGCCGTACGCTGGGATCAGAAAGCCCGCAGGCTGGACGTTGGCTTCCGTGCCGCCGCCAGCCAGGACATCGTCGCCATCGCCGATTGCCCGGTGCTGGTACAGCCCTTGCAACCGATCATGAGCGGCTTGCCCGCGGTGCTCGGCAGCCTGGGCAAACCCCAGGCCATTGGCCACGTGGAATTGTTCGCCGGTACTGACCTGTGCGTGCTGGTACGCCACACCGCAGCCCTGGCGGACGCGGACCTGCAAGCGCTGCAAGCGTTCTGCACCGGCCATGGCGCGCAGTTGTGGCTGCAAGGCGAAGGCCAGCCGCAACCGGCCGATGGCAGCAATGCCCTGGGGTTTACCCTGGGGTTTACCCTGGGGCCCTGGCAGCTGACGCTGGCGTACCGCCCCGGTGACTTCGTGCAGGTCAACGAGGCGGTCAACACGGCGATGATCGAGCAGGCGCTGGCATGGCTCGACCCGCAACCCCAGGAGCGCGTTCTGGATCTATTCTGTGGTTTGGGCAACTTCGCCCTGCCACTGGCCACCCGGGTGAAGGACGTGGTGGCGGTCGAGGGCGTGCAGGTGATGGTGGACCGGGCGGCAGCCAATGCGCTCAGCAACAATCTGCATAACGTGAAGGTTTTTCAGGCCGATTTGTCCCAGCCGTTGGCGGGGGCACAGTGGGCCGCCGGAGGCTTTTCTGCGGTACTCTTGGACCCACCGCGCGACGGTGCGTACGAGGTGGTCAGGAACCTGCCGGCCTTGGGTGCCAAGCGATTGGTGTATGTGTCCTGCAACCCGGCAACTTTGGCCCGCGACGCGGTCGAATTGATCAAGCAGGGCTACCGGTTAAAACGTGCCGCAATCCTCGACATGTTCCCCCAGACAGCGCATGTCGAGGCGATGGCGTTATTTGAAGCGGACCAGGAAGGTCCGTCTAATCCGACTGGTGCTTGAAAGCATGCCCTTTGCCGGCCCCGCGAAGGGCAAAGCCAGCGATCTGTTGATGCGTTAGCAACGCGTCATAGGGAAGGTAAACAAGATGGTACAGGTGAGAGCACACCAGCCGATCAACACTGACGGCAGTATCAATCTCGATGCGTGGCTGGACCACATCGTCAGTGTCGACCTGGCGCTGGACCGTGCGGCCCTGAAACAAGCCTGCGAGTTCGCCTTGCAGGCCGAGCAACAAGGCAACATGGCCAAGCACTCCTGGGCCGACGGTACGTCGTGTTTCCAGGCGGGCCTGGAAATCGCCGAAATCCTTGCCGACCTCAAGCTTGACCAGGACACCCTGGTGGCAGCCGTCATCTACCGCGCCGTGCGCGAAGACCGGGTCACGGTAGCCGACGTCAGCGAGCGCTTCGGCGCGGTGGTGGCCAAACTGATCGACGGCGTGCTGCGCATGGCCGCCATCAGCGCCAGCCTCAGCCCTCGCCAGTCGCTGGTGCTGGGCAGCCAGGGGCAGGTGGAAAACCTGCGCAAGATGCTGGTGGCCATGGTCGACGACGTGCGCGTGGCGCTGATCAAGCTGGCGGAACGCACCTGCGCCATCCGTGCGGTGAAGAACGCCGACGAAGAGAAGCGCAACCGCGTGGCCCGCGAGGTGTTCGACATCTACGCGCCACTGGCCCACCGCCTGGGCATCGGCCATATCAAGTGGGAACTGGAGGACTTGTCCTTCCGCTACCTGGAGCCCGACCAGTACAAGCAGATCGCCAAGCTGCTGCACGAGCGCCGGCTGGACCGCGAGCGTTTCATCAGCGATGTGATGACCCAGTTGCAGAACGAGCTGCTGGCCACCGGCGTGAAGGCCGACATCAGCGGCCGTGCCAAGCACATCTATTCCATCTGGCGCAAAATGCAGCGCAAGGGCCTGGAATTCAGCCAGATCTATGACGTGCGCGCGGTGCGCGTGCTGGTGCCCGAAATGCGCGACTGCTACACCGCGCTGGGCATCGTCCACACCTTGTGGCGGCACATTCCCAAGGAGTTCGACGACTACATCGCCAACCCCAAGGAGAACGGCTACCGGTCGCTGCATACCGCGGTCATCGGCCCCGAAGGCAAGGTGCTGGAAGTGCAGATCCGCACCCATGCCATGCATGAGGAAGCGGAACTGGGCGTATGTGCCCACTGGCGTTACAAAGGCACCGACGTCAAGTCCGGGTCCAACCACTACGAAGAGAAAATCTCGTGGCTGCGCCAGGTACTGGAGTGGCACGAAGAGCTGGGCGACATCGGTGGCCTGGCCGAACAGTTGCGCGTGGACATCGAGCCCGACCGGGTGTACGTGTTTACCCCCGACGGCCACGCCATCGACCTGCCCAAGGGCGCCACGCCATTGGACTTCGCCTATCGCGTACACACCGAGATCGGCCACAATTGCCGCGGCGCCAAGATCAACGGCCGCATCGTGCCGCTCAACTACAGCCTCAACACCGGCGAGCAGGTGGAGATCATCACCAGCAAGCACGGTACGCCGAGCCGCGACTGGTTGAACTCGAACCTGGGCTACGTGACCACCTCGCGGGCGCGGGCCAAGATCGTCCACTGGTTCAAGCTGCAGGCCCGCGACCAGAACGTGGCCGCCGGCAAGACCCTGCTGGAGCGCGAACTCAGCCGCCTGGGCCTGCCCCAGGTGGACTTCGAGCAACTGGCCGAAAAAGCCAACCACAAGACAGCCGACGACATGTTCGCGGCCCTTGGGGCGGGCGATCTGCGCCTGGCGCACCTGGTCAACTCGGCCCAGCAACTGGTCGAGCCGGAGCGCGGCAACGAACAACTGGAACTGATACCGCGCAAGTCCAGCACCGGTTACAAGCCGGGCAAGCGCGGCGACATCCAGATCCAGGGCGTGGGCAACCTGATGACGCAGATGGCCGGTTGCTGCCAGCCGCTGCCGGGCGACGCCATCGTCGGCTACATCACCCAGGGCCGCGGCGTCAGCATTCACCGCCAGGACTGTGCCTCGGTGCTGCAACTGGGCGGCCGCGAACCGGAGCGCATCATTCAGGTCAGCTGGGGCCCGGTGCCGGTGCTCACCTACCCGGTGGACATCATGATCCGTGCCTACGACCGTTCCGGCCTGCTGCGCGACGTCTCCCAGGTGCTGCTCAACGAGCGCATCAACGTACTGGCGGTCAACACCCGCTCGAACAAGGAAGACAACACCGCGCTGATGTCGCTGACCATCGAGATCCCCGGGCTCGATGCCCTGGGGCGCTTGCTGGGGCGTATCTCGCAGCTGCCGAACATCATCGAGACCCGGCGTAACCGCACGCCTTAATTCACCCCTCGGCCCGCCTTGTCCTCTGCAGGGCCGGGCGGGAAGCTCCAAGAGATTTGCAGATGTATTCACTTGAAGACCTGCTCAGCCTGATGGCCCGCCTGCGTGATCCGCAGTACGGCTGCCCCTGGGACATCAAGCAGACCTACGCCAGCATTGTTCCCTATACCCTGGAAGAGGCCTACGAGGTCGCAGACGCCATCGAGCGCAGCGACTTCGAGCACCTGCAAGGCGAACTGGGGGACCTGCTGTTCCAGGTGGTTTATTACAGCCAGCTGGCGCGCGAAGAAGGCCGCTTCGAGTTTGACGGCGTGGTCGATGGCATCACCCGCAAGCTGATCCGCCGTCACCCCCATGTTTTCCCCACCGGCGAGCTCTACGCGCCGCTGGACACCCCACGCCTGAGCGAAGAGCAGGTCAAGCTGCGCTGGGACGAGATCAAGGCCCAGGAGCGCGCTGAGAAGGCCTTGGCCCCTGAGCAGTTGTCATTGCTCGACGACGTGCCGCAGGCCTTGCCGGCCCTTGCGCGTTCCGCCAAGCTGCAAAAGCGTGCCGCAGGCGTCGGTTTCGACTGGCCGGCGGCGCTGCCGGTGCTCGACAAGGTGCGCGAAGAGCTGGACGAAGTGCTGGAGGCCATGGCTGATGATGACCACGCGGCGGTGAGCGAGGAGGTCGGTGACCTGCTGTTCACGGTGGTCAACCTGGCCCGGCACCTCAAGGTCGACCCGGAAAACGCCTTGCGCGGCGCCAATGGCAAGTTCGAGCGGCGCTTTCGTTTTATCGAACAGGCATTGCGCGACACCCACCGCCCCATTGAAGATTGCACCCTCGACGAATTGGACGCCCTGTGGGGCGACGCCAAACGCCAGGAAAAAAACCTGCCCAGCTGTGGCTGAGCCCGTTGCATAAGTGAGCACGTACCATGAGCCTTTCCCTTCGTGACCAATTGCTGAAAGCCGGTCTGGTCAACCAGAAGCAGGTCAAGCAAGTCAGCAAGAACCAGCAGAAACAGAAGCGCCTGGAGCAAAAAGGCCAGGTGGAAGTCGACGACACCCAGCAGCGCCTGGCCCAGGAGGCGATGGCCGAGAAGGTCAAGCGTGACCAGGAGCTGAACCGCCAGCAGCAAGAGAAGGCCGAGCAGAAAGCCCGCGCCGCCCAGGTCAAGCAATTGATCGAGGTGTCGCGCCTGCCCAAGCTGACCACCGAAGACTATTACAACTTCGTCGATGACAAGAAGGTCAAGCGCCTGTCGGTCAACGCCTTGATGCGCGCCAAGCTGAGTTCCGGTTCGCTGGCCATCGTGCATCATGGTGGTGGCTACGAGGTGATCCCCCGCGAGGCCGCCCTGAAGATCCAGGAGCGCGCACCAGAGCGAATCGTTTTGCTGAACGTGGTGACCGAGGAACCGGACGCCGATGACCCGTACGCGGCCTACGTGATCCCTGACGACCTGATGTGGTAAACCCCGCACAAAGAAAAACCCCGCTTCGGCGGGGTTTTTTACTGAAGGCAGTAGTGACGATATAAAAATGACTTATTGCTGGGAGCGCTGCGCTTCCAGGTTTTCCAGCTCGGCTTTATAGCTCTGAGCGTCGTTCTCGTTGTGGAACATGCCAACCAACAGGTCCTGTTGGTAAACGTCCCAGATACGGACGCCAGCGGCCACGCCTTCGTGAGACATGTGTGAATCGTCGCGTTCGGTTACTTTTACAGTCATTTGAAAGCTCCAATTTCTCAAGTTCTGCAGCAAGGCTCTGCAGGACTCCTTTATAGAATTTGTTAGCTTCCTAAGTAAACAGGCGGTTTTTGCAACGATTACTTGCGCAAATCGTATGAATGGCTGAAAGCCCCGTGCTTGGCGGTCTGCGGCGCTTTGTCGCACCCTACTTTGGTAACATGAAAGTATCTTCATTTTTAGCTGGGGAACCGTTCGGGCACAAAAAAGCCCTGCGAACAGGGCTTTGATGATGTGCGTGGCCAGTGCAGGACAGGGCGAAGTAAGGCTTACTCGTCCTCGCCCATGCCCGATTGCAGGTAGTTCTCCAGGCTGACCTTGTCGATCAGGCCCAGCTGGGTTTCCAGCCAGTCGATGTGCTCTTCCTGGTCTTCCAGGATGTCTTCCAGCAAGTCGCGGCTGCCGAAGTCGCCGGTGGTTTCGCAGTGGGCGATGGCGGCCTTGATATCGGTGTGGGCCTTGCGTTCGATCTTCAGGTCGCACTCGATCATTTCACGGGTGTGTTCGCCGATGAGGATCTTGCCCAGCTCCTGCAGGTTGGGAATGCCTTCCAGGAACAGGATACGCTTGATCAGTTTGTCAGCGTCCTTCATGGCCTGGATGGATTCCTTGTACTCGAACTTGCCCAGCTTGTTCAGGCCCCAGTCTTCATACATGCGCGCGTGCAGGAAGTATTGGTTGATGGCGATGAGCTCGTTACCGAGGATCTTGTTGAGATGCTGGATGACGCTGATATCGCCTTTCATGGTGGGGTCCTGTCCTGGGTAATGGGTGCCAATGCCGGAAGTTTGAGCCCCGCAACTTCCGCTGTCAAACCTAAGTTATTGAATACTATATGAAAATTAATCGGAATAAGAATGTTTGAGTTCCGCATCCGGAACGTAACTACTTGAATTTCAGGCATAAAAAAACCGGACACACGGTCCGGTTCTTCAGTATTCGGGGTTTCAGGCGGCGGTAAATTCTACCGGGTAGGGCAGGGCGGCCTGGGTAGTTTGCAGTTCGGTGAGGGTTTCGCGCACCACTTGCTTGGCAAGGCAGGCGCATTTACCGCATTGAGAGGCCACACCCAAGGTCTGGCGGACGTCCTTGTAGCTGCAGCATCCTTCATAGATCGCGTCACGGATCTGACCATCGGTCACACCTTGGCAGAGGCAAACATACATAGGGGGCACACCGTCGCTGTGTCGTCTTGATGCGGTGAGACTAATCGTAATGAGAATGCTTGTCAAAACAACTTCGCAACGCATTAAGTCAGAGCGATGGGTGGTCATGTGCGGGGGATGAGAGGGTGCAGGGCCGGTCGTGCCTGCGAGCCTTTGGGGGCTCGAAAGGCTTGCTGGCAAACCAGCTCCTGCAGGGATCACGGGGTGATCAGGCGAGGCGTATCAACGGTCGAAGTCTTCCCAGCCACCCATTTCCTTCCAGCGGTTGACGATGCCGCAGAACAGCTCGGCGGTCTTCTCGGTGTCATAGCGGGCCGAGTGGGCCTCACGGCCGTCAAAGTCGATGTCGGCTGCCTGGCACGCCTTGGCCAGCACGGTCTGGCCGTAGGCCAGGCCCGCCAGCGTGGCGGTGTCGAAGCTGGAAAAGGGGTGGAACGGGTTGCGCTTGAGGTCGTTGCGCGCCACGGCGGCATTGAGGAAGCCCAGGTCGAAGCTGGCATTGTGGCCCACCAGCACCGCGCGCTTGCAGCCATTGGCCTTCAGCGATTTGCGGATACTGCGGAAGATGTCGGTCAGTGCCGATTCCTCAGTGACTGCCATGCGCAATGGGTGGTCCAGCTTGATGCCGGTGAACTCCAGCGCCGCCGGCTCGATGTTGGCGCCCTCGAACGGCTCTACCCGGAAGAACAGCGTGTGCTCGGGGTACAGGAAGCCCATCTCGTCCATGCCGATGATGGTCGCGGCGATTTCCAGCAGCGCGTCGGTGGCGCTGTTGAAGCCGCCGGTCTCGACATCGACCACTACCGGCAGGTAACCGCGAAACCGCGCTGCCATGGGGTGGCGTGAGCCGCCACCGCCGTTGTCCTGGTCTTCGTCGAAGTGGTCTTCACTCACGCGGTTTTCTCCAGCAGGCGCCAGCGCAGTTTTTCACCGGCGCGCAGCGGGATGACGGACAGCTCGCCGAACGGCAGGCTGGCCGGGGCCGTCCACTCTTCGCGGACCAGGGTAATGGTGTCGGTGTTCACCGGCAGGCCGTAGAAGGCCGGGCCATGCAGGCTGGCGAAGCCTTCGAGCTTGTCCAGCGCATTGCGCTGCTCGAATGCCTCGGCGTACATCTCGATGGCCGCGTAGGCGGTGTAGCAACCGGCGCAACCGCAGGCCGCTTCCTTGGCATGCTGGGCGTGAGGTGCCGAGTCGGTGCCCAGGAAGAACTTGGGGCTGCCACTGGTGGCCGCGTCCAGCAACGCCACCTGGTGGGTGTTGCGCTTGAGGATCGGCAGGCAGTAGAAGTGCGGACGAATGCCGCCCACCAGCATGTGGTTGCGGTTGTACAACAGGTGATGCGCGGTGATGGTCGCCGCCACGTTGGCCGAAGCCTCGTTGACGAACTGCACGGCGTCACCGGTGGTGATGTGCTCGAACACCACTTTCAAGGTAGGGAAGCGTTCCACCACGCGGCGCATGTGCTCGTCGATGAACAGCTTCTCACGGTCGAACACGTCCACTTCGCCGCGGGTCACTTCACCGTGCACCAGCAGCAGCATGCCCACTTCGGCCATGGCTTCGAGCACCGGGAAGATCTTGTCGACGCTGGTCACGCCCGAATCGGAATTGGTGGTGGCCCCGGCCGGGTACAGCTTGGCCGCGTGGACAAACCCGCTGGCCTTGGCCGCGCGGATGTCGGCAGGGGTGGTCAGGTCGGTGAGGTAAAGCACCATCAGCGGCTCGAAACGGCTGCCGGCCGGGCGTGCGGCCAGGATGCGCTGGCGGTAGGCGTCGGCTTCCTCGGCGTTGCGAACAGGCGGTACCAGGTTGGGCATGATGATTGCGCGGCCAAAAGTGCGCGCAACGTCGCCGACGGTGTGGGGCAGCACGGCGCCATCGCGAAGATGGATGTGCCAGTCATCGGGACGCAGGAGGGTCAG
Organism: Pseudomonas sp. RIT-To-2; assembly: GCF_029623465.1. Taxonomy (NCBI): domain Bacteria; kingdom Pseudomonadati; phylum Pseudomonadota; class Gammaproteobacteria; order Pseudomonadales; family Pseudomonadaceae; genus Pseudomonas; species Pseudomonas sp. RIT-To-2. The sequence goes on from NZ_JAPYKM010000009.1 coordinate 30,498, forward strand.
GCGGTCGGACATGGGGGTTTCCAGGCGGTTCGAACTCGGGGGAATGCTACCGCAAATGGGCGATACAGGCACTCGCTATCAAGTTTTCCGCGACCCGACCGATAGCCCGGAGGTATGCCGTACACATTTGTGGAGCCTCCCGTGCGCCAGCGTTATCTTGCCCTGCTCAGTATGTTTGCCAGCCTGCCTGCGATGGCAATCACTTTCCAGACCCGTCTGGAGAATGTCGAGTGGAAGGTCGAAGGCGATCAATTCGAATGTCGGCTGGTTCAGCCCATCACCGATTTCGGTTCCGGTGAATTCGTTCAGCGGGCGGGGGAGGGGGCGGTGTTCAGCCTCAAGTCCAACAGCCGCCTGTTGGGCCGTGGCTCGGCGACCTTGCTGGCGGCGGCCGCGCCGTGGCAGCCAGGGCGCGGCGACATCAGCCTGGGTTCGGTGCGCATGGGCGGCGGTGACACGCTGTTCAGCAGTTCCCAGGGGCAGGCCAGCCGCTTGATCGGCGGCCTCATCGAGGGGCGCAGCACGGTCATCCGTACGTTTTCCGGGGAAACCGGGCGCCCGACGGAAGTACGGGTGCTGCCAGTGAAGTTCAGCCAGGGTTACACCGACTTCCAGGCTTGCACCAGCAAACTGCTGGCGATGAACTTCGACCAGGTCAGCCGTACCCAGGTGGGCTTTCCAGGCGGTGGCAACGACCTGGACGCCGCCGCCAAGCGCCGCCTGGACACCATCCTGGCGTACATGAAAGCCGACCCCAGCGTGAACCATGTCGAGCTCGACGGGCACTCGGACAACAGCGGCAACCGCCTGACCAACCGCGACATGTCGCGCCGTCGCGCCCTGGCCGTGATGGATTATCTGAAGGCGGGGGGCGTGCCCGAAGCCGATATCGTCATGCGCTTTCATGGCGAGCAATACCCCATCGCGCCGAACACCAACGCTGCCAACCGCGCCCTCAACCGCCGGGTGAACATCCAGTTGTCGCGGGTGCCCGTGGCCGAGCAACCCGCGGTACCGCCTGAAGCGGTACAACAGGCACCCGTGCCGGCGTCCCGGCAGGCGCCTGCGCAGCCCGGCCCTGCGCAAGCCAAGCCGCCCGCGCAGCTATAAAGGCTGCTCAGAAGGGTCGCCCGCGCGAAAGTTATTGTCGCTTCATCGTCATTTGCTGTCGCGCCTCTGTAAATCTGCGGGTTTGAACGGTAGACTAATCGGCTTTCCGTACAACCCCGTGGAGTGATGGCATGGCGGACGTAAACAAGGTCGTTCTGGCGTATTCCGGCGGCCTGGACACTTCGGTGATCCTCAAGTGGCTGCAGGACACTTATAACTGCGAAGTGGTGACCTTCACCGCTGACCTGGGCCAGGGCGAAGAAGTAGAACCGGCACGCGCCAAGGCTCAGGCCATGGGCGTCAAAGAAATCTACATCGACGACCTGCGCGAAGAATTCGTGCGCGATTTCGTGTTCCCGATGTTCCGCGCCAACACCGTCTATGAAGGCGAGTACCTGCTGGGTACTTCCATCGCCCGCCCACTGATCGCCAAGCGCCTGATCGAGATCGCCAACGAAACCGGCGCCGACGCCATTTCCCATGGTGCCACCGGCAAGGGCAATGACCAGGTGCGTTTCGAGCTGGGCGCCTATGCCCTCAAGCCAGGTGTGAAAGTCATCGCCCCATGGCGTGAGTGGGACCTGCTCTCGCGCGAGAAGCTGATGGACTATGCCGAGAAGCACGGTATTCCGATCGAGCGCCACGGCAAGAAGAAGTCCCCGTACTCGATGGACGCCAACCTGCTGCACATCTCCTATGAAGGCGGCGTGCTGGAAGACACCTGGACCGAGCACGAAGAAGACATGTGGCGCTGGACCGTCTCCCCGGAGAAGGCCCCCGACACCGCGCAGTACCTGGAACTGACCTACCGCAACGGTGACATCGTTGCCCTGGACGGCGTCGAGATGTCCCCGGCTACCGTGCTGGCGACCCTGAACAAGATCGGCGGCGCCCACGGCATCGGCCGTCTGGACATCGTCGAGAACCGTTACGTGGGCATGAAGTCCCGTGGCTGCTACGAAACCCCTGGCGGCACCATCATGCTGCGCGCCCACCGTGCCATCGAGTCCATCACCCTGGACCGCGAAGTCGCTCACCTGAAAGACGAGCTGATGGCCAAGTACGCCAGCCTGATCTACACCGGCTACTGGTGGAGCCCTGAGCGTCTGATGCTGCAACAGATGATCGATGCTTCCCAGGTCAACGTGAACGGCGTCGTGCGCCTCAAGCTGTACAAGGGCAACGTCATCGTCACCGGCCGCAAGTCCGACGACTCGCTGTTCGACGCCAACATCGCCACCTTCGAAGAAGACGGCGGTGCTTACAACCAGGCCGACGCGGCGGGCTTCATCAAGCTCAACGCACTGCGCATGCGCATCGCTGCCAACAAGGGCCGCAAGCTGTTCTGATTGCCCCCTGTCTGCCACACGAAGCCCCGGCCTGCCCGGGGCTTTTTGTTTTGCGGGTCACGCAGGGCCCGCGCTATCAAGTGGCCCGTTGGCTTGCCGGCTCAAGGTGACCAGCGCAGCGGTGCCCATGTCGTAAGCGCTCACGGTGCAATCGCTGCCATGCTCGAAGGTTCTGGCGAGGGCCTGCGCCAGCAACTCGTTGACGCCACCGCCCCCCTCCCTTGGCTGGTAGAGCAGTATCAGGTGCTGGCCGTTTGCGTGGGGCGCCTTCAGGAGGGTGTCGATCGCTGTATTCAGGTGGTCGGCGGTTTCGAAATGCCTGCAGTCCAGAATATACAAGGCCCTTGGCCGCGCCGTGCTGCCTGGTGCGGCGGGAGGGTCGGGCGCCGGTGGCGGGTGGTTGACGGCCGATACCGGGGGGGTGGTGACCGCCGGGGTCGGTTCGGGTGTGGTGGGCGTTACCGCTGCCGGTGGGCCGTTGGCTATTTGCATGAAGTCGCGTTGGTTATTGAAGTCTGAAGGCGAGTACAGCACTTTGTAATTGAAATTAAGGGTTACAAAGAATAACAGTGTCAGAAACGGTGGAAAGCCAACCAGAAACCACGTGTATAGGTCCTGGCTGTCCTCTTTGAGAAAAGGCAGTGAAGCCAAGGCCGATGCTTCTACAATTGCGGCAAAGATTGCAATGATCGTTAACGGGTTCTTGGTCTGCGCGGGGGGACTGGACATGGTAGCTCCTTGCCATGGCTTGTATTCAGCCGACATCAGTCAGCGACATCGTAGAGTTTCAACGGCGGGGCCGGGTTGATGCATAGTTATTTTTGTTTGTGTTTATGACGAGGCCCATCCTGCCGCCAGGGTGCGCCTTCCCTGATTGAAGGGGTGGGCGCCCCCGCTGGCAAAGGCCTTTGCAGGATCTGCGAGGTGAAAAACCATTTACAACTGGATATAAAGAGAAGGGCAGGCACCGGGTGAATGATTGCGTGGGGTGTGCCGCGGTGGTACCGGAAACGGAAGACTGCAGTTGGAAACAGGTTGAATGTCTTGTAAGTAAATACTCAATTGCTGCCGATAAATCAATGTGCAATGCTCATTGTCGTCAGGTATTTATCAATGTAGGGCTACCAATTGTCGGAAAAATCTGGAGAGAACTTCAACGGACGAGGTTTTCTGTAGGAAAAGTCTTTGTTGGCTGTAGGTTTTGTCTTTGCTGCTAGGTGGATGGTGGCGATGCAATGCAAAGAGCCAGACGACTAGGCTATTGTGCGGGCTCTAAAAATTCGAACAGCGATAATTGGATTTTCCCATGAATAAAGTGCTGATCGTGGATGATCACCCTGTCATTCGCCTAGCGGTGCGCATGCTGATGGAGCGCCACTGCTACGAGGTGGTAGGGGAGACGGACAATGGCGTGGACGCCCTGCAACTGGCACGGGAGCATGAACCGGACATCGTCATACTCGATATCGCCATACCCAAGCTCGATGGCCTGGAGGTCATCGCAAGGCTGACGGCCGAGAAACGGACGGCCAAGGTGCTGGTGCTCACTTCCCAGGCGCCTGGGCATTTCTCCATGCGCTGCATGCAGACGGGCGCGGCGGGTTACGTGTGCAAGCAGCAGGACCTGACGGAACTGCTCAGTGCCATCAAGGCGGTGCTGTCAGGCTACAGTTATTTCCCCAACCAGGCGTTGCACTCGGTGCGCTCAAGCCTTGGCAATGCGTCCGAGGCGCAGATGATCGAGCGCTTGTCAGGGCGTGAAATGATGGTGTTGCAGCAACTGGCGCGGGGCAAGAGCAACAAGGAAATCGCCGATGGCATGTTCCTGAGCAACAAGACCGTGAGTACCTACAAGACCCGGTTGCTGCTCAAGCTCAATGCACGGTCCCTGGTGGACCTGATTGAATTGGCCCAGCGCAACGGCCTGGCCTGAAGGAAAATGTGCGGCTGGGTTGCTGGCGAACAGTCGAGCCGCGTTGAAAGGCTCGCTGGCCCGCGCAATGCTGCCCGCCGGCGCCCAGCCGGAGGGTTCAGAGGTCGAAATCGTAATCGGCCAACTGCTTTTGCAGGCGGCGTTCTTCCAGAAGGTTGTCGATGGTGCGTCGTTTGCTGAGATTGGTTTTTGCCGTCTCCACGGGGGCATCGTCATCGCTGTCGACGGGGGCGAACTCGTCTTCCACATCCAGTTCTTCTTTACCGGTGCTCATATAGTCAACTCCAGGCTTGGAATGCCATTGGCGCACCTTATATCGGTAAAAACGCAACAGGTAAAAAAGATTTTTTCAATCGCCTGATCAGCTTTTTCAATAAGGCGTCAATCGTCGGAGGTCTTGTGCTTGTAATCGCACAAGTCTTCGATCCGGCAACTGCCGCACCGTGGTTTGCGCGCCTGGCATACGTAACGGCCGTGCAGGATCAACCAATGGTGTGAATCGAGCAGGTAGTCCTTGGGTACGAACTTGAGCAGGTTCCTTTCCACCTCCAGCACGTTCTTGCCTGGGGCGATGCCAGTGCGGTTGCTGACGCGGAAAATGTGGGTGTCCACTGCCATGGTGGGCTGGCGGAAGGCGGTGTTGAGGACCACGTTGGCGGTTTTGCGGCCTACGCCTGGCAGCGCCTCCAGGGCTTCGCGGGTTTGTGGAACCTCGCCACCATGCAGTTCCACCAGCATGCGGCACGCTTCGATCACGTTGCGGGCCTTGCTGTTGTACAGGCCGATGGTCTTGATGTATTCGGACAGGCCCTCGATGCCCAGGGCATGGATGGCCGCGGGCGTGTTGGCGACCGGAAACAGTCTGGCGGTGGCCTTGTTCACGCCCACGTCGGTGGACTGGGCCGACAGGATGACGGCGATCAGCAGTTCGAAGGCCGAGGTGTAGGCCAGTTCGGTCTTGGGTTCGGGGTTGTCTTCGTGGAGCCGGCGGAAAATTTCCCGGCGTTTGGCGGCATTCATCGGTCACGGTGTCCTGAGGTCATGGCTGGCCAAGGGCGTCCAGCGCTTGTTGGGCCAAAGTGACCGCCTGGCGAGCGTTCTCCAGGGCCACGGCGTCGGTGGTGTCGGTGCGCTCCAGCTTGCCCAGCTCCGCGCGGCGCATGGCCAATTGTATCTTCGCGCGCTTGAGGTCGGCGCCTGGAGCTGGCGGGGTAGCGGGCTGCGCCTGACCCTGCAGGCTGGCCAGGTGGGCTTCGGCGTTGCTGGCTTCTTCGTCCAGGGCCTGCAAGCGTTGGAAGTGCGCCAGGGTCGGAGGCGTCGGGTATACGCGCAGTGTCTTGGTCCACTGTGCACGGGTCATGGCCGCGGCGACCTTGGCTTGCTTGAGCGGTGCATCGTCGCCGGCCTTCTGGGCCTGTACGCGGGCCAGCGCGGCCTGTACCGGGTCGGTGGTAGCGGCAGGCGAAGCCAGGCGGGCCTGGCGCAGGCTCTCGCGGCGTGCCTGGTCGCGGGCCAGGCGCGCGTTGTGGTGTTCGAAGCGGCGGCGGGCGCGGTCACGTTTGTGGGCACGCGCCTGGCGCTCGTTGTCGTCATGGGCGAGGCCACCGACGATGGCCACCCCTTGGCTGGCGGGCAGTGGGCGCAACTCGATGCAGTCCACCGGGCACGGAGCGACGCACAGGTCGCAGCCGGTGCATTCATCGATGATCACGGTATGCATGAGCTTGGCGGCGCCGACGATGGCGTCTACCGGGCAAGCCTGGATGCATTTGGTGCAGCCGATGCATTCGGCCTCGCGGATATACGCCACCTGCGCCGGTGCACTGCCGCGGCTGGTGTCCAGGGCGATGACCGGCACCTGCAGCAGGTCTGCCAGCGCGCGGATGGTCTCCGTGCCGCCAGGTGGGCATTTGTTGATCGCTTCGCCGGCGGCCAGGCCCTGGGCGTAGGGCAGGCAGCCGCCATGCCCGCATTTTCCGCATTGGGTCTGGGGCAGGAGGGCGTCGATGCGTTGAATGAGGCTCATGTCGGGTGTCCGAAATAAATGCAGGAGCTGGCTTGCCAGCGAGCGTCCGGTGGCCCGGAACGGCTCGCTGGCAAGCCAGCTCCTGCATGACCGCCAGGGCGGGTGTTACTTGATGCGCTGGCCTGGCTTGGCGCCGCTGTCGGGGCTCAGCAGGTAGATCTCTTCGCCGCCAGGGCCGGCAGCCATGACCATGCCTTCGGAAATACCGAAGCGCATTTTGCGCGGCTTGAGGTTGGCGATCATCATGGTCAGGCGACCTTCCAGCTCGGCCGGGTTCGGGTAGGCACTCTTGATGCCCGAGAACACGTTGCGTTGCTGGTCACCGATGTCCAGGGTCAGGCGCAACAGTTTGTCCGCACCCTCGACATGCTCGGCTTTGACGATCAGGGCCACGCGCAGGTCGACTGCGGCGAAAGCGTCGAACTCGATTTCCGGCGACAGCGGGTCTTTGCTCAGCTCGCCGTTGCCGGCAGGCGCGGCTGGGGCCTGGCTGGCTTCCAGGTCCTCCCTGGAGGCGTCCACCATGGCCTGCACCTTCACCGGGTCGATACGGCTCATCAGCGCCTGGAACGGGTTCAGCGTGTGGTTGGCCAACAGGGTCTTGTGGTCGTCCCAGGTCAGGGGCGCGACGTTGAGGAACGCCTCGGCGTCAGCGGCCAGGTTCGGCAGCACCGGTTTGAGGAAGATCACCAACTGGCGGAACAGGTTAACGCCCAGGGCACACACGGCCTGCACTTCGTCCTGCTTGCCTTCCTGCTTGGCCAGGGCCCACGGTGCCTTGTCGGCGATGAAGGCGTTGGCGCGGTCGGCCAGGGCCATGATTTCGCGCATGGCACGGGCGAAGTCACGGGCCTCGTAGGCTTCGGCGATGCTTGGGGCCGCGGCCAGGAAGGCATCGGTCAGCTCAGGGGCGGCGTTCTCGGCCACCAGCACGCCGGCGTTGCCTTTGTGGATGAAGCCGGCGCAGCGGCTGGCGATGTTGACGACCTTGCCCACCAGGTCGGAGTTGACCTTCTGCACGAAGTCGTCGAGGTTCAGGTCCATGTCGTCCACGCCGCGGCCCAGTTTGGAGGCGTAGTAGTAGCGCAGGTATTCCGGCGACAGGTGGTCCAGGTAGGTGCGGGCCTTGACGAAGGTGCCGCGCGACTTGGACATCTTCTGACCGTTGACGGTCAGGTAGCCGTGCACGTTCACCGCGGTCGGCTTGCGGTAGCCGGCGCCTTCGAGCATGGCGGGCCAGAACAGCGCGTGGAAGTTGATGATGTCCTTGCCGATGAAGTGGTACAGCTCGGCGGTGGAGTCCTTGCTCCAGTACGCGTCGAAGTCCAGCTCCGGGCGGCGTGCGCACAGGTTCTTGAAGCTGGCCATGTAGCCGATCGGCGCATCCAGCCACACGTAGAAATATTTGCCAGGCTCGCCTGGAATCTCGAAGCCGAAATACGGTGCGTCACGGGAGATGTCCCACTCCTGCAGGCCGCTGTCCAGCCATTCGGCCAGCTTGTTGGCGACGGCGTCCTGCAGCGTGCCGCTGCGGGTCCAGGCCTTGAGCATGTCCTGGAAGTCGGGCAGCTTGAAGAAGAAGTGCTGGGAGTCCCGCAGTACCGGGGTGGCACCGGAGATCGCCGACTTGGGGTTCTTCAGCTCGGTGGGCGCGTAGGTGGCGCCGCATTTTTCGCAGTTGTCGCCATACTGGTCTTCGGCCGCGCACTTGGGGCAAGTGCCCTTGATGAAGCGGTCGGCCAGGAACATCTGCTTGTCGGGGTCGAAGTACTGGGTGACCGAACGCTGGGAAATGTGCCCGGCGTCGCGCAGCTTCAGGTAGATCTGCGACGACAGTTCGCGGTTCTCTTGCGAGTGGGTGGAGTGGAAATTGTCGAATTCCACCAGGAAGTCGGCGAAGTCGGTACTGTGTTCGACCTGCACGTTGGCGATCAGCTGTTCGGGGGTGATGCCTTCCTTTTCCGCGCGCAGCATGATGGCCGAACCGTGGGCGTCGTCGGCGCAGACATAGGTGCACTGGTTGCCACGGTGCTTCTGGAAACGCACCCACATGTCGGTCTGGATGTACTCGACCATGTGGCCAAGGTGGATCGAACCGTTGGCGTAGGGCAGGGCGCTGGTGACGAGAATCTTGCGGGGCTCGGACATGGGGCTCGGCTACTTAGAAGTCAAACGAAGATCGGCCACTATAAAGGCCCGGCGGATTTTTTTCACCCTCCCCAGGCTTCCTCTGCCCCGCAGGGTAGCGCGGGGGGCTTCGAGATTTTCCCTACCGTGCCGCGGACGCGCTAGGATAGCCGCCTGTCTTGCTCAGTCTTTATATAACGGGAGAACCCATGGGCGCCGTCAACCGCGCAGCCGTCGAGGCCGTGCTTCGCCAGTACACAGACCCCTACCTGAACCAGGACCCGGTCAGCGCCGGATGCGTGCGGGCCATCGACATCAATGGCGAGCAGGTCAGCGTCACGCTGGAACTGGGCTACGCCGCCGGCCTGTTCAAGAACGGGTTCGCGCAGATGCTGCAACTGGGCATCGAGGGCCTGGAGGGCGTCGCCCGCGCCACGGTGCAGATCAACTGCGTGATCGCCGCGCACAAGGCTCAGGCCCAGGTGCCAGGCATGGCCAACGTCAAGAACATCGTGGCAGTGGCCTCGGGCAAGGGCGGGGTGGGCAAGTCCACCACCGCCGCCAACCTGGCCTTGGCACTGGCCCGTGAAGGTGCGCGAGTGGGCATGCTCGATGCCGATATCTATGGCCCCAGCCAAGGGGTGATGTTCGGTATTGCCGAAGGCACCCGGCCGCTGGTCAAGGACCAGAAGTGGTTCGTGCCGCTCAAGGCACATGGCGTGGAGGTGATGTCCATGGCCTTCCTGACCGATGACAACACCCCCATGGTGTGGCGCGGGCCCATGGTGTCTGGCGCGTTGCTGCAGTTGATCACGCAGACTGCCTGGGACGATCTGGACTACCTGGTCATCGACATGCCGCCAGGCACCGGCGACATCCAGCTGACCCTGGCGCAGAAAGTGCCGGTGGCCGGTTCGGTGATCGTGACCACGCCCCAGGACCTGGCACTGCTGGACGCCAGGAAGGGCGTGGAGATGTTCCGCAAGGTCAACATCCCGGTATTGGGTGTGGTGGAGAACATGGCCGTGCACATCTGCTCCAACTGTGGCCATGCCGAGCACCTGTTTGGCGAGGGCGGTGGCGAGAAGCTGGCGGCCCAGTACGGTGTGGAGCTGCTGGCTTCGTTGCCGTTGTCGATGCTGATCCGCGAGCAGGCCGACAGCGGCAAGCCCACGGCCATCGCTGAACCGGAAAGTCAGATCGCCATGGTTTACCAGGAGTTGGCTCGCCACGTGGGTGCGCGGATCGTGTTGCAGGAGGCTGCGGCGCCCGCGATGCCGAACATCACCGTCAGCGACGATTGAGATCGGCGTCATTTGGTCCCCGAGCTTCGTCCGGACCGGGCGAGCTCGGGGAACAGGCATCGCAAATTCCAGGCATAAAAAAACCCCGCTCGAGAGCGGGGTTCTTTTGAACTGTTCAGTACAAGTTAGATAACTTGAACTTCTTCAGCTTGCATGCCTTTCTGGCCGCGGGTAGCGACGAAAGAAACTTGCTGGCCTTCTTTCAGGCTTTTGAAGCCGTCAGCCTGGATAGCTTTGAAGTGTACGAACAGGTCGTCACCGGATTGTGGAGTGATGAAGCCGAAGCCTTTTTCATCGTTGAACCACTTAACGGTACCGGTTTGGCGATTGGACATGGTGAGTCTCCTTGGACAAAGTTAACTGCGGCTAGGAACGCCCTGGCCGAGACTGAGTGCAAAGAGCAGGAAAATTCATGAAGATGTAAAACATCGGGTAGAGATTCTCAGTGACACAAGCAACACAGTGACGCCACCATAACCCTTTTTCCGGGGCCTGCCAATGCCCTTCGCAACGAATATCCCAAATCATGACTGACGGTGCGGGCAAGTGACGAAAAGTCGCAGTTTTCGCGGGCTTCCAGCCCGCTAATTGACCACTGCACTTTGAGCCGTGGCCCGTGGTCCGGTAAGATGCCGGCATCATTTTCACACCTCGCTATTCAGGACACCCGCCATGAGCATCAAATCGGACAAGTGGATTCGCCGCATGGCGCAAGAGCACGGCATGATCGAGCCTTTCGTCGAGCGCCAGATGCGTGGCGAAGGCGCCGACCGGCTGATCTCCTTCGGCGTGTCCAGCTACGGCTACGACGTGCGCTGCGCCGATGAATTCAAGGTGTTCACCAACATCAACTCGGCCACGGTCGACCCGAAGAACTTCGATGAGAAGAGCTTCGTCGACGTCAAGAGCGACGTGTGCATCATCCCGCCGAACTCCTTCGCGCTGGCCCGCACCGTGGAGTACTTCCGTATCCCGCGCAATGTGCTGACCATCTGCCTGGGCAAGAGCACCTACGCGCGTTGCGGCATCATCGTCAACGTCACGCCGCTGGAACCGGAGTGGGAAGGCCACGTGACCCTGGAGTTCTCCAACACCACCACGTTGCCGGCCAAGATCTACGCCAACGAAGGCGTGGCGCAGATGCTGTTCCTGGAGTCCGACGAAGAGTGCGAAGTGTCCTATAAAGACCGCGGCGGCAAGTACCAGGGCCAGCGTGGCGTGACCCTGCCGCGTACTTAATCCGACCGGCGCAAGGAATTAGTCGGGAAAAAGGCACTCTATCGAGGTGAACTGTTCTGTTTCGCGTCACGCGAAGCGGACCTTTGCCCAGGGAGTGCCTATGAAAATCGACCCGACCATCAGCGCCGAACTGGCCAGGCTGCAACCCAACCAGATTGGCGTGCTTGCCTGGACCTTGCTGGCCAACCCCATGGCCCAACAGGCAGGCGGCCTACCGGGCCAACCGGACCCCGATCCCAATCCCGACTACCCTCAGCCCGAAGAGCCTGGCGAACCTACTATTCCAGACCAGCCACCACCCGCCCCCGTGGCGTGAAGCTGACGACGGTGCAGGGGTTGGCTTGCCAACTCCTGCAGGGCAGGGTCTAGCCGGCCACTGGCCAGACGTGTCCGTCACCTACCACGTAGACGGTCTCGCCCACCCCGGGGCGCACCGCATAGCCCCCCGTGAACGCTCCGAAAGCAGGCAGCAGGCTGACCTGCCCGCCCAGCACAAAGCAGGGCAGGCGCAGGCTCTGGCGGCCTCTCCCGTGTAATCGATATACGGGGTGTACATGCCCGGCCAGCACCGGTAGGTGCGAATGGGGCGTGGGTTCGTGCTGCAGGGCCAGGGGCCCGACCACCCAAGGTTCACTGACGACCTGGAAACCCAGCTCGGCAGGCGGGTCGCCAGCGCGCCGGTCGTGGTTGCCGCGTATCAGCGTCACTGCGAGATTCGTGTGCCGCTCGCGCCAGGCCATCAGGGCGGCCAGGGTCGCAGGGCCTTGTGAGCCGGGTGCATGGAGGAAGTCACCGAGGAAGATCAATTGCCCGCAGTCATGCTGCGCCAGAAGGCGGTCCAGCATGGCCAGGTTGCTGGCCGTGGTACCGTGGGGCACTGGTTGCCCCAGGCGCCGGTAGGCTGCCGCCTTGCCGAAATGGGCGTCGGCTATCAACAGCGCGCGCTGCTGAGGCCAATAGATAGCTTTCTCCGGCAGCAGCCACAGCGTGGTGCCATGCACACTTAACTCATGATGCCCGCTCACCGGTCTGCTGCCCGCTCAAGTTCGCCGACCATCCGCGCGATGCGATCAGCAAGTTTTTCCGAACTCAGGCTTTCGCGAAAGCGCTCCACCAACAAGGGGAACGCCAGAGGCGTGGCGCGCTTGAGGGCATGCACGTCCAGGCGCAGGCCCTGAATGCGCGTCAGAGTATGAGCCAGGCGCTGCACATCCAGCTCCTGGCGCAGCACCTCTTCCTGGGCTTGGGTAAGCAGCAGGTTGCCGGCATCGTACTGTTTGAACACCTCGAAGAACAGGCTGCTGGAGGCCTGAACCTGGCGTGTACTTTTTTGCGACCCGGGGTAACCGCCGAAGACCAGGCCGGAAATGCGCGCGATCTCCCGGAAACGTCGTTGCGCCAGTTCCCCGGCATTGAGGCTGGCCACGACGTCGGCCAGCAGGTGATCGGGGCTGAGCAAGGTCCCATTGAGCCACAGCGGCCAGTCCACCGCCGTTGCGCTGAGCAGTTCGAAGCCGTAGTCATTGACCGCCATGGAGAAGGTCAGCGGCTGCTGGCGGCTCATGCGTGAGGCCAGCAGGCTGGCCAGCCCCAGGTGTACCTGGCGGCCGGCAAAGGGGTAGAGAAACAGGTGCCAGCCCTCTCGGGACTTGAGGGTTTCGGCCAGCAGGGTAGTGGGGGTTGGCAGCGCGGACCAGTGTTGCTGCACCTCCAGCAACGGCCGCACAGCACGCATGGGCGCGCTGTGGTACTCGCCCTGGGCTGCCAGGCCCAGTTGCACCACCAGGGCATCGGCCAGCTCGCTGGACAACGGCATGCGCCCACCATTCCAACGGGGTACGGCGGCTTTTTTCGCGGTGCTGCGCTTGACATAGGCGGTCATGTTTTCCACCCGCACCAACTCCAGTTGCCGGCCGGCGAACAGGAAGCCGTCGCCGGGGCGCAGGCGGGCGATGAAGCCTTCTTCGACACTGCCCAGGGAGCGGCCGCCTCCGCCTTTGCTCCAGAATTTGAGTTGCAGGCTGGCGTCGCTGACGATGGTGCCGATACTCATGCGGTGGCGGCGCGCCAGCCGGGCGTCGGGCACCCGCCACACGCCGTGTTCGTCAGGCTCCACGCGGCGGTAGTCAGGGTAGGCGGTCAGCGAGTGGCCGCCATGGCGGACGAACGCCAGGGCCCAGCGCCATTCGTCATCGGTCAGGTCGCGGTAAGCCCAGGCGCTGCGTACCTCGGCCAGCAGTTGCTCAGGCAAGAAGCCGCCCCCCAGGGCCATGGTCACCAGGTGCTGTACCAGCACGTCCAGCGGTTTGTGCGGTGATTCACGCGGTTCGATCTGACGGTCGGCCACGGCCTGCTCGGCGGCGGCCGCTTCCACCAGTTCCAGGCTGTGCGTGGGCACCAGGGTGACCCGCGAGGCGCGACCGGGCGCGTGGCCCGAGCGGCCGGCGCGTTGCATCAGCCGCGCCACACCCTTGGCCGAGCCGATCTGCAGCACGCGCTCCACCGGCAGAAAGTCCACGCCCAGGTCGAGGCTGGAGGTGCAGACCACGGCCTTGAGTTCGCCTTGCTTGAGTGCCCGTTCAACCCAGTCGCGGGTTTCGCGCGCCAGCGAACTATGGTGCAAGGCGATGATACCGGCCCAGTCGGGGCGGGCGTCCAGAATCGACTGAAACCAGATTTCCGCCTGGGCGCGGGTGTTGGTGAACACCAGGCAACTGCTGCTGGCGTCGATTTCGGCCACCACCTGGTCCAGCATGCGCAGGCCCATGTGGCCACCCCAGGGGAAGCGCTCGATGGCGCCGGGCAACAGGGTGTCGACCTCGATGCGCTTGGCGTCGGCGCCCTGCACGCTGATACCTTCGCCCGGGCCCAACAGGACTTCCTGGGCGTGGGCCTGGTTGCCAAGGGTGGCGGAAATACCCCACACGATCAGGCCAGGTTGCCAGCGGCGCAGACGCGCCAGGGCCAGTTGCAGTTGCACGCCGCGCTTGTTGCCGATCAGTTCGTGCCACTCGTCCACCACCACCATGCGCAGGCTGGCGAATTCGGTGTGCGCCTGCTCACGGGCCAGCAGCAGGGTCAGGCTTTCCGGGGTGGTGATCAGCGTGGTCGGCAGGCGCCGACCCTGTCGCGCGCGTTCGGCGCTGCTGGTATCGCCGGTGCGCAGGCCCAGGCTCCAGGGCAGTTGCAGGTCGTCAAGGGGCGTTTGCAGAGCGCGTTGGGTGTCGGCCGCCAGTGCGCGCATGGGCGTGATCCACAGCACCGTCAGTGGCGCGGTGCGGCTGCCGGCCTTGGCGAACCGCTGCAAGGCCGCGAACCACAGTGCGTAAGTCTTGCCGGCGCCGGTACTGGCATGCAGCAGGCCGGACTGTCCCGCTTTCACCGCTGTCCAGACCTGTTTCTGGAAAGCGAAGGGTTTCCAGTGTCGGTCGGCGAACCAGTGGCGGGCGTGATCGGGCATGGGTGCTGTCCGTGGGGGTTAAACCAAAGACAGCGGCGCCCGGCAGATAGTTTTGTTTTAAAAGCGCAGTGGGTGTTACTTCAGGTTGCCACTGAGGAACTGGCGCAACCGCTCGCTGGTCGGGTTGCCCAGTACGTCCGCCGGGGCGCCTTGTTCTTCCACCAGGCCCTTGTGCAGGAACATCACCTGGTTGGACACCTGGCGCGCGAAGCTCATTTCGTGGGTGACCATGATCATGGTGCGGCCTTCCTCGGCCAGGCCCTGAATCACCTTCAGTACTTCCCCCACCAGCTCCGGGTCCAGCGCCGAGGTGGGTTCGTCGAACAGCATCACCTCCGGTTCCATGGCCAGCGCGCGGGCGATGGCCACGCGCTGCTGCTGGCCACCGGAAAGGAACGCCGGGTATTGGTCGGCGACCCGCGCCGGCAGGCCTACCTTGTCCAGGTAGCGGCGCGCCCGCTCTTCGGCTTCCTGCTTGCTCACGCCCAGCACCCGGCGCGGGGCCATGGTGACGTTTTCCAGCACGCTCATGTGGCTCCACAGGTTGAAGTGCTGGAACACCATGGCCAGGCGCGTGCGAATACGCTGCAGTTCGGCCGGGTCGGCCACGCGCATGCCATGGCTGTCCTGCACCATGCGGATCTGCTTGCCGTCCAGGCTCATGGCGCCGTCGTTCGGGGTTTCCAGGAAGTTGATGCAGCGCAGGAACGTGCTCTTGCCCGAGCCGCTGGCGCCGATCAGGCTGATGACGTCGCCGGTGTTGGCCTTGAGCGATACGCCCTTGAGCACTTCGTTGTCGCCGTAGCGTTTGTGCAGGCCTTCGATGGTCAGTTTGTACATGGGCAAGTGGGTCTCAAGGCGAAAGGAGGTAGCCGCTGCGGTAGGCGTCACGGCCGGCGACATGGGCAATGACCATGCCGGCGGTGGCCATGCGGCGCAGCGAACGGGCGTAGAGCAAGCCAGGTTGGGCACACCGCACCGGGGTCACGGTGTCGGTGATCGGGTCTATGACCTCGGCGATCAGCTGGTCGGTCGTCATCAGGGTGCCCGGCAGCACATGAAACACCAGCAGGCCGCCCACGGGCGTGACCACCGGTTCTACGGCCGCCAGTGGCGTGGCAGGCTGCAGCAACGCGGGCAAGGGCGCCGGGGTGCCGCTGATGGCGCCGAAGTGCGTCAGGTAGTCGAGAATGCCCTGGCAGTCGGCCAGGGCCGTGGGGTGGTCCACATCGCCCTGACCGCGCAGTTCCACGGTCACCGAAAAGCTGCCCTGGGGGATCTCGAAACGGTGGTTGAAGCGCTGCTGCAACTCCCACCACACCAGGGTGAAGCACTCGTCGAACGACTGGCCGCCCGAATCGGTGGCGAGCAGGCTGGCCTGAGCGCCCAGGTAGCGCGACAACGGCTCTACCCTGGGCCAGGCCTCGGGCGTGGTGTACAGGTGTTGCACGGCTTCGAAGTCACAGTGCAGGTCCAGCACCATCAGCGCATCGCAGGCCAGGCGCTGCAACACCAGGCGCTGGGATTGCAACTGGGTGGTCGGCACCTGCGCTTGCAGGGCTTTGCGCAGGCTGGCGCGGATCAGGCTGGCGTTGTGCTGCGGGTCGTCGCTGAGGTGGGGTTCCACCTCGGTCCCCACCTCATCACTGAGGTCGACGAACAGGCGGTTGAAGTTTTGCCCGCTCTCCAGCTCATAGCGGCCCAGGGGCACGTCCATCAGCACTTGTTCGAGGCCCACCGGGTTAGCCACCGGCACCAGCACGATTTCGTGGGTCAGGCGCCCGGCCTGTTCCAGCTCGCTCAGGCGCTGCTTGAGGTGCCAGGCCACCAGCATGCCGGGCAGTTCGTCGGCGTGCAGCGAAGCCTGGATGTAGATCTTGCCGGCGCCGTCCGTGGGGCCATAGTGAAAGCTGTGGACCTGCCGGGTGGTGCCGGGCACCGGGCTGATCAGGTCATGGGTATGGTGTCGCATGATCGTGTCCTAGTGCGCGGGGCCGAGGAAGGCCAGCCAGCGGCGTTCAGCCAGGCGGAACAGCCCCACCAGCGTAAAGGTGATGGTCAGGTAGATCAGCGCGGCGATGCCGAACGACTGGAAGGTGAGGAAGGTCGCCGAGTTGGCGTCCCGGGCCACCTTGAGGATATCGGGCACGGTGGCGGTGAAGGCCACGGTGGTGGAGTGCAGCATCAGGATCACTTCGTTGCTGTAGAACGGCAGCGAGCGGCGCAGGGCCGAGGGCATGATCACGTAGGTGTACAGCTTCCAGCCCGTGAGGCCGTAAGCCTTGGCTGCCTCGACTTCACCGTGGTTCATGCTGCGGATGGCGCCGGCGAAGATTTCGGTGGTGTAGGCGCACGTGTTCAGGGCGAAGGCCAGGATGGTGCAGTTCATGGCATCGCGGAAGAACGCGTCCAGCACCGGTTGCTCGCGCACCGCGGCAATACTGTAGATACCGGTGTAGCAGATCAGCAACTGGATGTAGAGCGGCGTGCCGCGGAACAGATAGGTGTAGAACTGCACCGGCCAGCGCAGCCAGAAGTGGCTGGACACGCGGGCGATGGACAGCGGAATCGACACCACGAAGCCGATGGCGATGGAGGCGCTGAGCAGCCACATGGTCATGGCCAGGCCGGTGATGTGCTGACCGTCCGAATACAGGAACGGGCGCCAGTACTGTTGCAACAATTCGATCATCGCACCGCCTCCCGGCTGCCTGCGCTGTAACGCCGTTCAGCCCAGCGCAACACGATGTTGGATGCACTGGTGATCAGCAGGTAGATGACGGCCGCCAGGACCAGGAAGTAGAACAGCTGGTAAGTACTCTTGCCGGCGTCCTGCGCGGCCTTGACCACGTCCGCCAGGCCGATGATCGACACCAGCGCGGTGGCCTTGAGCATCACCATCCAGTTATTGCCGATGCCCGGCAGGGCAAAGCGCATCATTTGCGGGAACACCACGTAACGAAAGCGCTGGCCGCGCTTGAGGCCGTAGGCGGTAGCCGCTTCCACCTGGCCGCGCGGTACGGCGAGGATGGCGCCACGGAAGGTTTCGGTGAAATAGGCGCCATAGATGAAACCCAGGGTGATCACCCCCGAGACGAAAGGGTCGATCTCGATGTAGTCCCAGTCCATGGCGTCGGTGAAATTGGTCAGCCAGGTCTGCAGGCTGTAGAAGATCAGCAGCATCAGCACCAGGTCAGGCACGCCGCGGATCAGGGTGGTGTAGAGCTGGGCAGGCACGCGCAGAAGCTTGACGCTGGACAGCTTGGCGGTAGCGCCCAGCAGCCCCAGGCAAACGCTCACCAGCAGCGACAGCACGGCAAGCTTGATGGTCATCCAGGTGCCTTCCAGCAGGATGGGGCCGAAGCCCTTCAAGCTGAATGCCGAAAGCCCCAGGTTTTGTAATAGGTCATCGAACATGGATCAGGCCTGTGCAGGTAGAAAAAACGCCTTCCCCCGGAGAGAGGAAGGCGTCGTTACCAAATGTTACTTACCGCTGTACAGGTTCAGATCACCGAAGTGTTTCTTCTGAATGGCATCGTAGGTGCCATCTTTGTGTAACGCTTCGATACCTTTATCCAGCAGGGCCTTGAGGTCTTTGTTACCTTTCTTGATACCGACGGCGGTCTTGGCCGGCAGCAGCGGGTCGTCCACTGGCTTGCTGACTTCGTAGGCGGCGCCCTGCGGAGACTTCAGGAAGCCCAGCTCGGCCTGCAGCATGTCCTGGATGGAAGCGTCCAGGCGGCCATTGGTCAAGTCAGCGTAGACCTGGTCCTGGTTGGCGTAAGGCTGGATTTTCACCCCGGCCGGCTCCAGTTTGGCCTTGGCGTAGGCTTCCTGGATGGTGCCCTGCTCATAGCCCACGGTCTTGCCTTTGAGCGACTCGGGCGTGCTGTAGGCCGCACCCTTTTTGAACACCAGCGCGGTTGGGCCGGAGAACAGTTCGCTGGAGAAATCGATGACCTTTTCCCGCGCTTCGGTCACGGTCATGGACGAAATCACGCCGTCGAATTTGCCGGCGTTCAGGCCCGGCACCATGCCGTCGAAGTCGTTCTCGACCCACTTGCACTGCACTTTCAGTTCTTTGCAGATGGCGTTGCCCAGGTCGATGTCAAAGCCCACCAGGCTGCCGTCGGCGGCCTTGGATTCAAACGGAGCGTAGGACGGGTCCACGCCGAAACGCAGTACCTTGTAATCCTTGGCCATCGCGGCGCCAGCAGACAAACATAAGGCCAGTGCAGAAAGGGTCAGCAATGCTTTTTTCATTGTGCAGTCCTTAGAACCTGAGAAGAGCGTACAGGGGTACGCGACATTCGTTACCGGCAAATGCCAGACATCATTGTGATAGCAATTTCCGCACCATAGTCCACGAACGGGCGTTTAAATGGAGCACCCGCAGAGGCTCTGGCGCGCTGTGATGCCCAAAATCGGGCGGTCGAAAAATGGTGCACCAAAAGCGTGCGGTCAGCTCAGCAGATCCTGCAGCGTAGCCAGACTATCGGCTTCTTCCACCGGTTTGTCCTGCCGCCAGCGCAACATGCGCGGAAAACGTACGGCAATGCCGCTTTTGTGACGTTTTGACAGGGCGATGCCCTCGAAGCCCAGTTCGAACACCAGGGTAGGGCGAACGCTGCGCACCGGGCCGAACTTCTCCACGGTGGTCTTGCGCACGATGGCATCCACCTGGCGCATTTCCTCGTCGGTCAGCCCCGAGTAGGCCTTGGCGAACGGTACCAGGGTGCGTTCGCTGGCCTCGGCGGGGCCATCCCAGACGGCGAAAGTGTAGTCCGTGTAGAGGCTGGCGCGGCGGCCGTGGCCGGCCTGGGCGTAGATCAGCACAGCGTCGACGCTGAATGGGTCGACCTTCCATTTCCACCACACCCCCATGTCCTTGGTGCGGCCCACGCCATACAGTGCCTCGCGGGCCTTGAGCATCATGCCTTCCACGCCCAGACGCCGGGAGTGCTCGCGCTGCTCGGCCAGGGCTTGCCAGGTATCACCTTGCACCAGGGGCGACAGCCGCAGTACCGGCAGGTCGGCACCGGCCACCACTTGCTCCAGTTGGCGGCGGCGTTGGTGTTGGGGTTCGTTGCGCCAGTCGTGGCCTTGCCATTCCAGCAGGTCGTAGGCCAGCACGGCGACGGGAACCTCGGTCAGCATCTTCTTGCTCAGGGTCTTGCGGCCGATGCGCTGCTGCAACAGGGCGAAGGGCTGTACGCCTTCGTTCCACACCACGATCTCGCCGTCGATGACGGTGCCATCGGGCAAGGCATCGATGAGTGCCTGCAACTCGGGGAAACGGTCGGACACCAGCTCCTCGCCGCGTGACCACACCCATAGCTGGCCATCGCGCTTGACCAGTTGCGCGCGTATGCCGTCCCACTTCCACTCCACCTGCCAGTCGCTGACGGGCCCGATCAGTGTGTCGAATTGGTCCACCGGTTGCTGCAGTGCATGGGCGAGAAAGAAGGGGTAGGGCTGGCCGCCGCGCTGGGCGTGTTCATCAGCCGATTCGGCGGCGATCAGCCGGCGGTAACTGTCGGCGGTGGGGCGGTGGGACAAGTCGGTATAGCCCACCAGGCGCTGGGCCACGCGCTTGCTGTCAATGCCGGCCAGTTGCGCGAGGGCACGGGTGACCAGCAATTTCGATACGCCCACTCGGAAGCTGCCGGTGATCAGCTTCAGGCACAGCATCAGGCTTTGCCGGTCCAGTTGCGCCCACAGCGCCGGCAAGCGCTCGGCGAGGGTTTCCGGTGGCAGCCCGCGCAAGGGTAGCAGGGCTTGTTCCACCCACCAGGCCAGGCCCTGGTCACTGCTGTGCTCGGACTCGGGCAACAGCAGGGAGAAGGTTTCCGCCAGGTCGCCGACAGCCTGGTAGCTTTCCTCGAACAACCAGTCCGGGATGCCGCTGGTGGTCACGGCTATCTCGCGCAGCACCCGGCTGGGCACCAGTTGTCGGGGGCGGCCACCGGACAGGAAGTACACCGCCCATGCCGCGTCGGCGGCGTCGGCGTGGCTGAAATAATCTTCAAGCGCCTGGCGCTTGGCGTTGGTGGAGGTGGTTTCATCCAGGCGGGCATACAGTTGGGCAAAGGCTTTCATGCGCTGGCCGCCTTGTCGTCGTCTTCGTCGCCGTATTCGGTGGTAAAGCCCTGGGCGTCCAGCCCCAGGTCGCGCAGGTAGCGCACCAGCACCGCCACCGAACCATGGGTGACCATCACCCGTTCGGCGCCGGTCTGTTCGATGGCCCACAGCAGGCCGGGCCAGTCGGCGTGGTCGGAAAGCACGAAGCCACGGTCCACGCCGCGCCGCCGGCGGGTGCCGCGCAGGCGCATCCAGCCACTGGCGAAGGCGTCGCTGTAATCACCAAAGCGGCGCATCCAGGTGCTGCCACCGGCCGAGGGCGGCGCCAGGATCAGCGCCTGACGCAGGGCCGGGTCGGTTTTTTTGAAGTCGCCGGCGTAGTGGGTATCCGGAATGCGGATGCCGCCTTCGTGGTATACCCGGTTCAGCGGCTCTACCGCGCCGTGCACCAGAATCGGCCCGATGCTGGCATCGATCCCATGCAGAATGCGCTGAGCCTTGCCGAAGGCATAGGCGAACAAGACGCTGGCCTTGCCCGCCTGGGCGTTCGCGCGCCACCAGCTGTCGATCTCGCTGAAGATTTCCTGTTGTGGCTGCCAGCGGTAGATGGGCAAGCCGAACGTGGATTCGGTGATGAACGTATGGCAGCGTACCGGTTCGAACGGTGCGCAGGTGCCGTCGGCTTCCACCTTGTAGTCGCCGGATGCCACCCAGACTTCACCCTGGTATTCCAGCCGCACTTGAGCGGAGCCGAGCACGTGGCCGGCTGGGTGGAAGCTGAGCGTTACCCCGTGGTGTACCAGGCGTTCACCGTAGTCCAGGGTTTGCAGGTTGATGTCGGCACCCAGCCGCGCGCGAAGGATACCGGCGCCGGGGCTGGCGGCCAGGTAGTGGCTGTTGCCGGTGCGGGCATGGTCGCCATGGCCGTGGGTAATCACCGAACGCGACACGGGGCGCCAGGGGTCGATGTAGAAATCGCCGGGCGGGCAGTAGAGGCCTTCGGGGCGGGCGATGACGAGGTCCATGGGCGAGCCTTTTGCTGGGGGCTTAAAGGCTCAGAGGCGGGCGGCGTGTTATAAGTTTCAATGGGGCAGGCGTTGGCGTTTCAAGCCTTGAAGCGCTCGCTGGCAAGCCAGCGGCTGCACTGACGATGACTGTTGATGAGGAGCATACCCATGGCCTTGCGCTGGTTGGCACTACCGCTTCTGCTCGTGACCGGTTCGGCTTTCGCCGCCGGTTGCCCCGAACTGTTGCAAGGCCAGATGCCCGCATTGCGGGGTGGCACGCCCATCGACCTGTGTCAGCGCTTTGCTGGCAAGCCGCTGGTGGTGGTCAATACCGCCAGCTACTGTGGCTTTGCCCCGCAGTTCAGTGGCCTGGAAGGTCTGTATGGCCGCTATAAGGATCAGGGCCTGGAGATGATTGGCGTGCCCTCCAATGACTTCAAGCAGGAAGCCCAGGACACCGCCGAGACCGCCAAGGTGTGTTACGCCAACTACGGCGTCACCTTCACCATGACCCGTCCCACTGCTGTGCGCGGGGCGGATGCCACCCATCTGTTCAAGGTGCTGGCCGAGCAGAGCAGTACGCCGAAGTGGAATTTCTACAAATACGTGGTGGATCGCCAGGGCAATGTGGTGGCCAGTTTCTCCAGCATCACCAAGCCTGATGACCCGGACCTCATCGCCGCGGTGGAAAAGGCAATCGCCTCCAAGCCTTGATGCGGCCTTCAATGTAACGCCCCGGTAAATGAAAAAACCCGCCGAAGCGGGTTTTTTGCTGCAGGCAGGGAATCAGAAGCGGTAGGTCAGCGAGGTGCCGAAACCGCTGGCGCTGTTCTTGTACTTGGAGCTGTAGGCCAGCGCAGTACCCGCACCTTCGTTGATCTTCACGCTCTCTTCCCACAGGTAGGAGTAGGCGAAGTCCAACGTGATGTTGCTGACCGGGGTCCAGCCCACACCGAAGCTGACAGCCTGGCGGTCGCCCGTCGGGATGCGCGGAGAGCGGTCGACGTTGTTGGTCGGCGACTGGTCGACCGAGTAGCCGGCGCGCAGTACCACTTCCTTGTTCAGCTGGTACGCGGCACCAATGGCGTGGGCCCAGGTGTCATGCCAGTTCTGTTCTTCGGTAATGGTGCTCAGCGAGCCCGAGAGCAGGGCAGGCACGCCCTTGTTTTCCACGGTAATGTCCTGCAGGCGGCTCCAGCGGGTCCAGGTGCTGCCGGCATACACGGTCCAGTCATCGCCCAGTTTCTGGGTGATGGAGAAGTCGACCGATTCCGGGGTGTCCAGGTCCAGCGAGGCGTCGTAGCTGTGGCCACTCAGGCCCAGCAGGCTGAATGTGCCGCCAGTGACCTTGGTGTCGCCGTCCAGGTGGTAATCCACCTTGGAATGGTAGGTCAGGCCCAGGCTGGTGGTGGGCGTGGCCTGCACCAGGATGCCAGCGTTGAAGCCGATGGCTGTGTCGTTGCCGTTGATTTTCAC
This sequence comes from Pseudomonas sp. RIT-To-2, assembly GCF_029623465.1. Lineage (NCBI taxonomy): Bacteria > Pseudomonadati > Pseudomonadota > Gammaproteobacteria > Pseudomonadales > Pseudomonadaceae > Pseudomonas > Pseudomonas sp. RIT-To-2. Next base: position 53,610 of record NZ_JAPYKM010000009.1, read on the forward strand.
CTTGCCGTCATTGGTGCCCGGCGTGAAGGCGTTCGGCACCATGGAGCTCAACTCGCCGTCGATGCGGTTGATGGTGGGGCCGAAGCCGATCGACACTACGTCATTGAATGCGTAGCTGACGGTCGGTTGAAAGGTGATGACCGAGACCTTGCTCTTGTTGGCGTGGTAACGGCCAGCGAAGTCGCTGTGGTAGTCGGTGATCAGGCCGAACGGCACGTAGAAGCCGACACCGAAGGCCCAGTGGTCATCAATGGGCTGCACGTAGTAACCCATTGGCACGGTGGTCATCGGCACCATGTCACCGCCTTCTTTGCCCCCAAGGGCGGCGCGACTTTGGCTGATGTCGGTCTTGGCGTCGATGACAGCGGCACCCACGGTGGCTTGTGCGCTCTTGAGGCGCGACATCCCCGCAGGGTTTCCGTAGACAGTGCTGGCATCATCGGCAGATGAAGAGCGGCCGGCGAACCCGGTGCCCATCCCGCTGATGCTGGTTTCGTTGATGGCAAAGCCACTGGCGAACAGCTGGGTGGAAGCGAGCGTTACGGCGATGCTGAGTGTGGTCTTGAGCATTACTTTTTTCATTATTAGAACTCCATGTGATCACCGAAGCGAAAACTACCAACATTTTCGCGGCGGCGCTATAGCCCGTATCGCTTGAGATAGAGCGGTTTTGTAGGACAATCCGACCAGATTTGAGGTTTATAAGCTGGCGTTATGCCACAACCTTCAGCTGGCTAATCTGTCAGGTGTCGTGATGCAACGGGCCCAGGCGGCGGTGAAGTCCCTGATGCGTCCTTGGGGTTGGAAGGTCTGACGCCATATTCTGGCCATGCCGATGAGGTCATCGGCCTGTGGCAGGGGCGTTTTCTGCTGTTCTATCAGTAGCCAGGCGATGGCGGTGGCGTATCTCAGGTTGACCGTCAATTCCTGATGCGGGCCACTCAGAAAGGCGTGTTGGCTGGCCAGCCCTCGTACCAGGCTGGCCAGCTCGGGATCCAGGGCCAGGTAGCGGTCCCAGAGCGCCTGGTGGCGCAGGGCGCCGATGCGGTAGAGGCCGTGGCCACGCCGGCCATGCAGCTCGTTACCCAGGGCTGACTGGCTGGCGGCGACGCCCAGTAGCAATGCTTCAGCGTTGGCGCAATGACGGCCCAGGTACAGCAACGTCGGGCGAATCACGTACTGGCTCAATTCCCGTGCGGCGATCCCCATAAAGCCCAGTGACCTCTCCTGTATGGCCGGCGGGGCAGGGGTGCTTGGCAGCAGTGAATCGGATAGCCCCGCCGGAAGCGGCGTGAACCGCTTGAATTGAAGTGTAGTGTCATATGTATGCTGTAAAGGGCTGTTTTTAAATTATTTGCCCGCCCCCAACGGCCGTGAATATGCCTCAGGGAAATAAGGGGGGCGCTGCAAGTTACACGCGCGAGGCGATGCCTCGGGGCTTGCAGCTGGCCGCCAAGCGGGCATAAAAAAGCCCCGCGTCAGAGCGGGGCCTCGGGGTGTTGCGGTTGCCTCAGGCAACCAGTGCCTGGCGCGTACGGTCGATAACGGCCTGCAGCGGCTCGGCGCTGGAGTATTGCTCCGGGTACAGGCGTTCGCTGTGGCGGGCAATACCGTGCTCGTTGACGATCGTGAAGCTGAAGCAGCCTTTGCGAGCGGCCATGATCAGGCAGTTCATCGGTGCGAAGGCGTGGGTCAGGGTGCGAATGGCATCTTGAGTGTGGATAGTGTTCATAGTTATTGGATGTTCCTGCAAAAGACACGGATTAAGATCCGTGCGCACTAAAAACGTTCCAGTAACGCGGGCCACCATTGGCCGAACGAAGAACCTGACTGGAACAAAAGCAGCCAGTGTGAAGCGCAATTCATATGTGGCGCTTGGGCTGACCGGTAGGTACTTAGGAGGACAGGCAACACACCGGGGCAAAGGTTCACAGCCCGTGGGTGAAGATCCTGATCAATCAGCAGGTTGGTTAGGTCAGAGTAAAGAGGCTTGGCAGCGATGCTCGTCTAAGTGCGAGGATCGTGAAGTGTTTACCTGGAAACCATCGAGTAGGTCGGTCCGCTGTTTCAGCAGGTGTTCGCTTGCTGCGAATGACGTGCTTGAGGACTGTATCGACCGTAAATTGACTTTCAGCTTGGTACTAACATTTTCAAGGCTACATCAAAGCCTGCTGCCTTGGCAACTGTTTTTTTACGACTCGGCGGCAGTGGCTTGCCAGAGAGCTTATTGCGGCTAGCAATTGCTCGCCGTGTCTACCCAGTAGCGCAGCAGGCCAGTTTGCACCTTTAGTCGCGCGTTGGGAACCCCCCAGCGGGGTGTTTTGTTCGGTAATGCTTGACACCGAGACCGAACATGGTGCGGCCCATTGCCTCCAATCGGGGCGGTTGTGCACATTGCTCACTTCACCTGCGATTTCCTTGCAAAGCCCTTGCCCATCCCACCCCTATGCTCGACTGAAAATTTAAGTCAATGAAAAAAAACGCTTTTTTGAGCTGGTGAAAAAATCGTCAGTTTGACTGAAAGCCCCATTCCATCGGGGTTTGCGGGCATTGGGAGGCGGTTGTCCACTGAGTTATCCACAGCTTCTGTGGATTGTCCCGAGCGCTTGCTCTAGCACGGGCGTGCTCGGTAATTTCATGTGTCTGGTCAAGTCTTCATCTGATTATGTCAATGCTTCGATGAGAATATTTTGCATCGCGCAGGTACCGATATTTTTTTTCGGGTGCTGTTCAAAAATGTGCGGCTATCGCCCGACCGGAGGCCAGGCGGATCATCGGTTTGCCGCCGGTCGTCGCTTCGCTCAGACTGTGCCTTTGTTTGAACGCGGTGGGAATTGAAATGGCATTGGACATCACCAGCCTGTTGCTTGGCCTGTTGCTAGCGGGGGTACCAAGCCTGGCGCTGGCGTTTCAGTTGCAGCGGCGCCTGAGCCGCGTGGACGCCGACACAGCGCTGCTGAACGAACGCCTGGCAACCGCGCAGTTGGCCCAGAGCGGCCTCAACGCGCAACTGGATGCCTGCCGTGACGAAATCAGCGACCTGGCCCAGGCCAATGGTGTCAAGCAGGCCGAACTGGCCGCACAGGGGCGTGAACTCGACCTGTTGCAGATAGAGCGCGACAACGCCCGTGATGCCGCCCATGCCTGGAACCTTGAGCGTAACGGCAAGGAAGGTGAGTTGCGCCGGCTGGCGGCTGAGTGCGCGGGCTTGCAGGCCGAGTTGCGCGAACAGCAGGACAGCCATCAACAACGGTTGACCGACCTGCAGGGGTCGCGTGACGAGTTGCGTGCGCAGTTCGCCGAACTGGCCGGCAAGATCTTCGATGAACGCGAACAGCGTTTCGCCGAGACCAGCCAACAGCGCCTGGGGCAGTTGCTCGACCCGCTCAAGGAGCGTATCCAGTCGTTTGAAAAGCGCGTGGAGGAAAGCTATCAGCAGGAGGCCCGTGAGCGATTCTCCCTGGGCAAGGAACTGGAGCGCCTGCAACAGTTGAACCAGCGCCTGAGCGACGAAGCCACCAACCTGACCCAGGCCCTCAAGGGCCAGAAAACCCAGGGCAACTGGGGCGAGCTGATTCTGGAGCGGGTACTGGAGCACGCGGGCCTGGAGAAAGGCCGCGAGTACCAGACCCAGGTCAGCTTGAAAGGCCCGGACGGTGAGCGCTTCCAGCCCGACGTGCTGATCATGCTCCCTGGCGACAAACAGGTCGTGGTCGACTCCAAGGTCAGCCTCACGGCCTACCAGCAGTACATCAGTGCCGACGACCCGGCGGTGTCCCAGGCGGCCCTGAAGCAGCACGTGCTGTCGCTGCGCAACCACGTGAAGGGGCTGTCGGGCAAGGACTACAAACGCCTGGAAGGCCTGCACAGCCTAGATTTCGTCTTGCTGTTCGTGCCTATCGAGGCGGCTTTCTCGGCGGCCCTGCAAGCGGAACCGAACCTGTTCCAGGAGGCCTTCGACCGGCAGATCGTGATTGTCAGCCCCACCACCTTGCTGGCCACCTTGCGGGTCATCGACAGCCTGTGGAAACAGGAAAGGCAAAGCCAGAACGCCCGGGAAATCGCCGAGCGGGCGGGGTGGCTGTACGACAAGTTCGTGTTGTTCATCCAGGACCTGGACGAGGTGGGCAACCGCCTGCAGCAGTTGGACAAGGCCTACAGTGCTGCGCGCAACAAGCTCACCGACGGCCGTGGCAACCTGGTGAGCCGAACCGAGCAGCTCAAGCTGCTGGGCGCGCGGGCCAGCAAGAGCCTGCCCGCCGACCTGCTGGAGCGCGCCATGACCGACGCTGAAGGTGCCTCACTGCCGGCTGAGGTGCCGATTGAGTAACGCCCGCAGCGCCGCCGGCTTCACGGGCTTGGCGAGGTAGTCCAGGCCCGCGGCATGCACCTGGTCCAGCACCTCGGGGCGGCCATCGGCACTGATGACCATGCCCGGTATCGGTGCGTTGAGTTGGGTGCGCAGCCAGGCCATCAGTTGCGGCCCGGTGTCGCCCTCATCCAGGTGAAAGTCCACCAGCGCCAGGTGTGGGCGCATGCCGTTGTCCAGCAGGTGGCGGCACTGCCGGCGGTCACGGGCGGTGAAGACCTGGCAGCCCCAGCGGCTGAGCAGGCTGTTCATGCCCACCAGGATGCTGTCTTCGTTGTCCACGCACAGCACGTTCAGCCCGCTGAGGTCATGGCCCTTGCTAGCGACCGGCGCAGGCGCTGGCGCAGCCACACTGGCCACCGGCACGGTCACGCTGAACACGCTGCCCTTGCCGGACCACGACCGCACTTGCAGGCGATGGCCCAGCACCCGGCACAGGCCGTCGGCAATGGCCAGGCCCAGGCCCAGGCCTTTTTCGGCGCGGGTCTGGTGGCTGTCCAGGCGCTTGAATTCCTCGAAGATCACGTGCAGCTTGTCATCCGGAATACCTGGGCCGCGGTCCCATACTTCCAGGCTCAAGGCCCCGGCCTTGCGACGTACGCCCAGCAGAATCGGGCCTTTGCCATAACGGAAGGCGTTTGTCAGAAAATTCTGCAAGATGCGCCGCAGCAATTTGATGTCGCTGTTGATACGCAGGCCCGACGATCGCACATGGAACGCCAGGCCCTGTTCCTGGGCCAGGGCCTTGAACTCGGCGCCCAGGGTGTCGTACAGGTCGCTCAGGGCGAAAGGTTTGCTGTCGGGGGTGATCTTGCCGTTTTCCAGGCGCGAGATGTCCAGCAGGTCGCTGATCAAATCTTCGGCCGAGCGCAGCGAGCTGTCCATGTGCTGCACCAGTTGCTGAGCGTCGGCGGACAGGCCGTCGCCCTGGTGCGACAGCGCGGCGGAGAACAGCCGCGCGGCGTTCAGTGGCTGCATCAGGTCGTGGCTGACGGCGGCCAGGAAACGGGTTTTCGATTGGTTGGCGGCCTCGGCGGTGCTCATGGCCTGGGTGAGGGCCATGTTGAGCTGGGAAAGCTCATGGGTGCGTTCAGCCACCCGCTGTTCCAGGCTTTCATTGGCGGCGGTGAGCGCCTGTTCGGCCTCGCGGAATGCGGTGATGTCGGTGAAACTCATGACAAAGCCGCCCCCGGGCATGGGGTTGCCGATCAGCTCGATCACCCGGCCGTTGGGAAACAGCCGCTCGGAGGTGTGCGCGCGGCCTTGGCGCATCCAGTGCAGGCGCCGGGCGACGTGCACTTCGGCTTCGCCAGGGCCGCACAAGCCCCGCTCGGCGTTGTAGCGAATGATGTCGGCAATGGGCCGGCCAACGGTGATCAGGCCGTCGGGGTAATTGAACAGTTCCAGGTAGCGCCGGTTCCAGGCCACCAGGTGCAGCGACTGGTCCACCACGCTGACGCCCTGGCTGATGTTTTCAATGGCGCCCTGAAGCAAGGCGCGGTTGAACTGCAGCACTTCGCTGGCTTCGTCGGCGATTTTCACCACATCTTCCAGCTGCATGTCACGGCCTTCGATGGCCGCGCGCACCACGGCGCGGGTGGACGAGCTGCCCAGCACGCCTGCCAGCAGGCGTTCGGTGTGGGCGATCCACTCGTTGTCGGCGCGCTGGCTGGGGTTGAAGCCGATGCCTTGGCGGTAGGCGAAACGGATGAAGCTCTGCCGCGCCCGGTCTTCACCGACAAAGCGTGAGGCCAGGGTCAGCAGGTCCTCGATCTGCACCGACAGGGGCAGGCGGCCGCCCGGCCGGGCGCTGGTTTCCTGGCCAATGAAGCGCCCGGCCTGCCAGTGCTCCGACACCCGCGTGCGCGATAGCGCGGACACCCAGGCGAACAAGGTGAAGTTGCCGGCCAGCGACAGCACCACGCCTTGGGTCAGTGGCGTGATAGGCAGCCCCAGTGGGTTGCTGTGCAACCAGGTCAGCCCCGGAAACAGGTGCAAGGGCAGGCCCAGGCTATGGGCCGACATGGGCAGGATCAGGGTGTAGAACCACAGGAAGGTGCCGGTCGCCAGGCCGGCGAATACGCCGCGGCGGTTGGCCTTCTTCCAGTACAGGGCGCCCAGCATGGCGGGGGTCAGTTGGGTCACGGCGGCGAAGGCGATCTGGCCGATGGTGGCCAGGCTGGCAGTGCTGCCCAGCAGCCGGTAGCTGACGTACGCCAGCAACAGGATGACCACGATGCTGATACGCCGCACCGAGAGCATCCAATGGCGAAATACTTCGAACGGCCGCTCGGCACTCTGGCGCCGTAGCAGCCAGGGCAGCAGCATGTCGTTGGAGACCATGGTCGAAAGGGCCACGCTGGCGACAATGACCATGCCGGTGGCCGCGCTGGCGCCGCCGATGAAAGCCAGCAAGGCCAGGGCAGGGTGGGCCTCGGCCAGGGGCAGGCTGATGACGAACGAATCAGGGATGACCCAGCTCGGCAGGCGCATCTGCCCGGCCAGGGCGATGGGCACCACGAACAGCGCGGCCAGGATCAGGTAAGCGGGGAACACCCAGCGGGCCAGGCGCAGGTCCTGGGGTTCGATGTTTTCGACCACCGTTACGTGGAACTGGCGGGGGAGGCAGATGATCGCCATCATCGCCACGCCGGTCTGCACCACCATGGACGGCCAGTTGATGGTTTCCTGCCAGTAGGTTTCCAGGCGCGGCGCGAGGGTGGCCTGGTTGAACAGGTCACCGAAGCCGTCATACAGGCCATAGGTAACGAACGCCCCCACACCGAGGAAGGCAAACAGCTTCACCAGCGCTTCGAAGGCAATGGCCAGGACCATGCCGCGGTGGTGCTCGGTGACGTCCAGGCTGCGGGTGCCGAAGACGATGGTGAACAGCGCCAGTACCAGCGACACCACCAGGGCGGTGTCCTGCACGCGGGTGCCGGTGGCATCGGCGCCGGCACCGATCAACAGGTTCACCCCCAGCACGATGCCCTTGAGCTGCAGGGCGATGTAGGGCAGCACGCCCACCAGGCAGATCAGCGCCACCACGACCGCCAGGGACTGGGATTTGCCGTAGCGGGCGGCGATGAAGTCGGCGATGGAGGTGATGTTTTCCTGTTTGCTGATCAGGATCATTTTCTGCTGCACCCAGGGTGCGAAGACCATCAGCAGCACCGGGCCCAGGTAAATGGGCAGGAACGCCCACAATTGCTCGGCGGCCTGGCCGACTGCGCCGAAGAAGGTCCAACTGGTGCAATAGACCGCCAGGGAAAGGCTGTACACCCAGGCGCGCACGCGCGGTGACAGCGGCGTGCTGCGGCGGTCGCCATAGAAGGCGATGGCGAACATCACGGCCATGTAGGCCAGGGCGACCGCGGCGATCAGCCCGCTGGACAGCGACATCAAGAGCTCCGATGCAAGGGGTTTAAGCGCGTCGCTCTTTTCCCGAGCTTCGCCCGGTCCCACAGGGAGCGCCCCCCTGCAGGACCGGGCGAAGCTCGGGAAAAGAGCGGCGCGGTTCCAGGTGAAGATCAGTCTCGCACGGCCAAGCCCAGCGCGTCAGCGCCGACCAAGGTCGCACTGCGGCTTACTGCCTCAGGCTGAGGTCCACCAGCTCATGCATCCGCTCGACAGAGGGTGCTGACTCGGCGAACAGAATGCGGTAAACCACCGGTGAGACGATCATGTCCAGCAAGTGGTCGGCGTGCGGCGCCGCTTCGCCGCGCTTGAGGGCGCGCGCCAGAATCACCTGCAATTGCCCGCGCAGCACCGTGGCACACTGGCTGGAACAGCCGCTGGCGATGAAGTCGCGCATCATGTTGCGGCCCGGTTCCGAGTTCATCTCGTCCAGATATTGCTCGGCCCATGCCAGCAGGTCGGCGCGCAGGGTGCCAGTGTCCGCCGGTTGGCTGTCCGGGCGCAGGCGCGCCAGGCTGACGTCGGCGAGCAGCGCGGTCAGTTCACCCCAGCGGCGGTAAATGGTGGACGGCGTGACGCCGGCGCGGCCGGCGATCAGCGGCACGGTCAGGGTGTCGCGCTCCTGCTCGTTCAGCAGGGCGCGGACGGCCGCGTGTACAGACTCTTGCACACGGGCACTGCGGCCACCCGTGCGAATACCTTCTTTGATAGCCATGAAAAGACCTTAACACAAAGCGTTTGCTTTAAGCGCGAAGCGGGTGCAGACTCCACTAATGCAATAAATTAGCTTTTGCGGAGGCTACCATGCCCAACTTGATGTCTGCGAGAAGCAGCCTGGCCTACCTGTCGGTGGTGCTGCTGACCTTCCTGGCCGCGTCCAGCGCGCCTACCCCGTTGTACCACCTGTATCAGGAGGCCTGGCAATTCTCGCCCGGCATGCTGACGATGATCTTTGGCGTCTACGCATTGAGCCTGCTGGCGGCGCTGCTGACCGTGGGGTCGCTGTCGGATTATATCGGCAGGCGCCCGGTGTTGCGCGTGGCGTTGCTGATGAACATGCTGTCGATGTTGGCGTTCATCTATGCCCGCGACGTCAACTGGCTGCTGGCCGCGCGTATTCTCCAGGGATTCGCCACCGGCATGGCCACCAGCTCCCTGGGCGCCGCGCTGCTGGATAACGACCGCAGCAAAGGGCCTTTGCTCAACAGCCTCGCCCCCCTTCTAGGCATGGCCGTGGGTGGCTTGGGCAGTGGTCTGCTGGTGCAGTACGCGCCTTGGCCTACCGGCCTGGTTTATGGGGTGTTGCTAGGGCTGCTGCTCGTGCAGACCGTGCTGCTGGTGTGGTTGCCGGAAAGTGTCAGCGCCCAGCCCGGCGCCCTGGCTTCGCTGCGCCCGCGCCTGAGCGTTCCGCCCCAGGCCAGGGCGGCCGTGTGGCGCATGCTTCCGGTCAACACGGCGGTATGGATGACCGGTGGCTTCTTCCTGTCGCTGGCACCTTCGCTGGTGCGAGCGGCGACTGGCTCGACCTCCAACCTGATCGGCGGCGCCCTGGTGGGGACCCTGACGCTCAGCGGCGCGGGCGCCATTCATGCCCTGCGCACTGTAGCGGCCGAGAAGGTGCTGCGCCTCGGCACCGTGCTGTTGGCCATCGGCATCGGCCTGGTTCTGCTGGCGGCCAATCAGCAGGCGCTGACGCTGTTCTTCATCGGTGCCGTGATTGCCGGCGCCGGGTTTGGCAGTGGCTTTCTGGGCTCGGCGCGCAGTGTGCTGCCGCTGGCCCATGCTCATGAGCGGGCCGGGTTGATGTCGACGTTCTATGTGCTCAGCTATCTGGCGTTCTGCGTGCCGGCGATCCTCGCAGGTTTTCTGGTCCGCAGCGTTGGCCTGGTGGCCACCAGCGACGGCTACGGTTTGCTGCAGATTGCCCTCTGTGTCTTGGCGCTGGTCGGCATGTGGCTGCGGCGAGGCGCACGGCCCATATCGGTATAATCGATGACCTATAGCTAAACTACCCGTTTAGCAGATAAATAAAAGGCGGCTAGCATGGCCTCACCTCGCACGAGGACAGGAGAACCCCATGCACCGCCCCATTCCCTTGGCCAGCCGGCCATTCAGCGCTTTGCAGCACCCCCGCGAAGTCATTCGTCAATTCACCCCCAACTGGTTTGCCGTGGTCATGGGCACCGGCGTGCTTGCCCTGGCCTTGGCGCAGTTGCCGGCGAGTTGGCAGTGGTTACAGGCTGCGGCTCATGGTTTGTGGGCGCTGGCGGTGCTGTTGTTTGCGCTGTTCACGCTGCTCTATGGTGCCCGCTGGGTACTGTTCTTTCATGAGGCGCGGCGCATTTTCGGCCACTCCACGGTGTCGATGTTCATTGGCACCATTCCCATGGCCCTGGCGACGCTGATCAATGGCTTCATTCTCTTCGCCCTCGCACAGGTGGGTGATGTCGCGCTGCCATGGCTGCAAGCGCTGTGGTGGCTGGATGTAGGGCTGGCGCTGGCGTGTGGTGTGGGTATTCCGTTCCTGATGTTTACCCGGCAACAGCACAGCATCGATCAGATGACGGCCGTCTGGCTGCTGCCCGTGGTGGCGGCCGAGGTCGCCGCTGCCAGCGGTGGCCTGCTGGCGCCGCACTTGCCGGACCCGGCGGCACAGTTCGGCATGCTGGTCACCAGCTACGTATTGTGGGCCTTCTCGGTGCCCGTGGCCTTCGCCATTCTGACCATCCTGATGCTGCGCATGGCCTTGCACAAACTGCCCCATGAAAACATGGCGGCGTCCAGTTGGCTGGCGCTGGGCCCTATCGGCACCGGTGCCCTGGGCATGTTGCTGCTGGGGGGCGATGCGCCGGGCATCTTTGCCGCCGCCGGGGTGTTGCCGGGCGTGGGCGACATGCTCGATGGCCTGGGGGTCATCAGTGCGGTCATTCTGTGGGGCATGGGGCTGTGGTGGATGCTGCTGGCGGTGCTGATCACGCTGCGCTACTTGCGTGCGGGCATGCCGTTCAACCTCGGGTGGTGGGCGTTCATCTTTCCGCTGGGGGTATACACCCTGGCTACCCTGCGCTTGGGGCATGTGTTGCATCTGGCCTTTTTCAGCCTGTGCGGGCAGGGGTTGGTGGTGTGCCTGGGGATGCTGTGGGCCGTGGTGATGACCCGGACTTTGCGCGGGGCGTGGCGGGGTGAACTGTTTGTGTCGCCGTGCATTGCAGCAGCACGCGGGCAATGAATAGTTACGCAGATTCGCTAATCTAGAACGGCAGATGTGGCCTGGAGGGTAGTCGGCTGCATCCAATGGCAAAAGCCTACGCCGTTAGCGGCGCCACCAAGGTGCAAGGACGATGAGTCACCCCTCGCAATTCAGTCTGTTGGGCAAGCGGCGTTTCCTGCCGTTTTTCCTTACCCAGTCCCTGGGTGCTTTCAACGACAACGTGTTCAAGCAGTCGCTGATCCTGGCGATTCTCTACAAGTTGAGCATCAGCGGTGACCGCACCATCTGGGTCAACCTGTGTGCGCTGTTGTTCATTCTGCCGTTCTTTCTCTTTTCGGCGTTGGCCGGGCAGTTTGGCGAGAAATTCAACAAGGATGCGCTTATCCGGGTGATCAAGGTCGGCGAGATCGTGATCATGGCCGTGGGCGCCACGGGCTTTGTCTTTGACCACTTGTGGATGATGCTGGCGGCGCTGTTCGCCATGGGCACCCACTCGGCGCTGTTCGGGCCGGTGAAATATTCGATCATGCCTCAGGCGTTGCGCGAGGAAGAACTGGTAGGTGGCAACGGCCTGGTGGAGATGGGCACGTTCCTGGCGATTCTGGCCGGCACCATCAGTGCCGGGGTGATGATGTCCCAGGCTCACTACGCGCCCATCGTCAGTACGGCGATTGTCGGGGTGGCAGTGCTGGGGTACTTGGCCAGCCGCGCTATTCCACGCGCCGCCGCCGATACGCCGGGGCTGAAACTGGACTGGAATATTTTCAGCCAGTCGTGGGCCACCCTGAAGCTAGGCCTCAGGCAAACCCCGGCAGTGTCCCGCTCGGTGGTGGGCAACTCGTGGTTCTGGTTTGTTGGCGCGATCTACCTGACCCAGATCCCGGCCTACGCCAAGGACTGGCTCAACGGGGATGAAACCGTGGTTACCCTGATTCTCACGGTGTTTTCCGTGGGCATCGCCTTGGGCTCGGTGCTGTGCGAGAAGCTCTCGGGGCGCAAGGTAGAGATTGGCCTGGTGCCTTTCGGCTCGTTTGGTCTGACGTTGTTTGGTTTGTTGCTATGGTGGCACTCGGGTGACTTCGCCCAGGGCCCGGCGGCCAATGACTGGTTGACCGTGCTGGGCATCGGCCAGGCCTGGTGGGTATTGCTGGATATCCTGGGCCTCGGCGTGTTCGGCGGCTTCTATATCGTGCCGCTGTATGCGCTGATTCAGTCGCGCACCGCTGAAAATGAGCGAGCCCGGGTCATTGCGGCCAACAACATCCTCAATGCCTTGTTCATGGTGGTGTCGGCCATTGTCTCGATCTTGCTGCTGAGCTTCGCCAAGCTGTCGATCCCGCAGTTGTTCCTGGTGGTGTCGGTGATGAACATCGCGGTGAACGCCTACATCTTCAAGATCGTGCCCGAGTTCACCATGCGCTTCATGATCTGGCTGCTCAGCCATTCCATGTACCGGGTGGAGCACCGCGACCTGGAACGCATTCCCGACGAGGGTGCGGCGTTGCTGGTGTGCAACCACGTGTCCTTTGTGGACGCGCTGCTGATTACCGGTGCGGTACGGCGGCCTATTCGCTTCGTGATGTATTACAAGATCTTCCAGCTGCCGGTGCTCAACTTCATTTTCCGCACCGCCGGGGCCATTCCCATTGCCGGGCGCGGGGAAGACCTGCTGATCTATGACCAGGCGTTCAAGCGAATCGCAGCCAGCCTGGCCGAAGGTGAGCTGGTGTGCATTTTCCCTGAGGGCAAATTGACCGGCGATGGTGAGATCAGCGAGTTCAAGAGTGGCGTGACCACGATATTGGAACAGACCCCGGTGCCGGTGATTCCGTTGGCCTTGCAGGGGCTGTGGGGCAGTTTCTTCAGCCGTGACCCGGCCAAGGGGTTCTTCCGTCGGTTGTGGTCGCGTGTGACGCTGATTGCGGGGCAGCCGGTGCTGGCCGAGGACGCCAAACCCTCGCAGTTGCGAGCGCGCGTCAGCGAGTTACGAGGCGAGGGCCGCTGAACCTGGCTGCCTAGCAGGAGCTGGCTGAGTCAGGTGCTGGCTTTGAGGCCGGCAAGGCCCAGCACAATCAGCAGCACGCTGACGATGCGCATCGGCGCCATGGATTCGCCAAACAGCATGATGCCAGCGATCACCGTGCCCACCGCACCCACGCCTGTCCAGATGGCGTAGGCGGTGCCCAGCGGCAGTTCACGCACGGCCAGGCCTAGCAGGCCAAGGCTGGCCGCCATGGCGGCTACGGTGAGCAGGGTAGGCAAGGGGCGCGTGAAGCCGTCGGTGTATTTCAGGCCAATGGCCCAACCGACTTCGAACAGGCCCGCAAAGAAAAGGATCAGCCAGGACATGGCAACCTCCATCAATTGATTCAAGTGATGGGGCCGTCCCCGAACGAAAAAGTGCGCATCGACGGGTCGTCCCGTGGATGCGCACTATAGTGCCCAACTTCGCCGGTCCCGGCAAGGCGCCCCTAGGGGCGGTCGACCATTTTGCGGAAGAAGGTTGCCAGCAATGCGCCGGAGATGTTGTGCCATACGCTGAACAGCGCGCTAGGCACTGCCGCCAGCGGCGAGAAGTGTGCGCTGGCCAGCGCCGCGCCCAGCCCCGAGTTCTGCATGCCCACTTCCAGCGCCAGCGACTTGCGCTGAGCCAGCGGCAATTTGAACACGCGCCCGGTAACGTAGCCCAGCACAAAGCCGAAGCTGTTGTGCAGCACCACCACCGCCATGATCAGCAGGCCGGACTCGGCTATTTTTGCCTGGCTGGCCGCTACCACGGCGCAGACGATCATGACGATGCTGACCACTGACACCAGCGGCAACACTTCCACGGCATAGCGCACCCGGTCACCCAGCAGGCGCTGGGCAATCACGCCCAGCACGATGGGCAGCATCACCAATTGCAGGATCGACCAGAACATCTCCATGAACGAAACCGGCAGCCAGGCCGATGCCAGCAGCCAGATCAGCGCAGGGGTCAGCAGTGGCGCGAGCAGGGTGGTGACGGCGGCGATGGCCACCGACAGCGCCAGGTCGCCCTTGGCCAGCCAGGTCATCACGTTGGAAGCGGTGCCACTGGGGCAGCAACCCACCAGAATCACGCCCACGGCGATCTCGGCCGGCAGGTGAAACAGCTGGCACAACAGCCAGGCCATGCCTGGCATGATCACGAAGTGCGCTACCACGCCCAGGCACACCCGCCACGGGTGGCGGCTGAGTTCGGCAAAGTCATCGAGCTTGAGGGTAAGGCCCATGCCGAACATCACCAGGCCCAGCAGCGGCACGATCAGCACTTTCAAGGCGATGAACCACTGCGGGAACAGGAACGCCAGGACGGCGAACAGCAAGACCCAGTAAGCGAAGGTGTTGCCGACAAAGCGGCTGAGGGCGGCCAGGGCGCGCATGGTGTTTCCTTCTTATGGATGTAGATATGTGGGACCGGGCGTAGCTCGGGAAAAGCACGGCGCAGGGTGCCTGATACACCGCGTCGTTCTTTTCCCGAGCTACGCCCGGTCCCACAGGGTGCAGCATGGCTTCTAGCTTATAGCGTGCAGCTTCAAATCCCCTGAGGCAGTTCTTCGCCGCCCAGGGCTTCGAACAGCGCTGGCAGGAAGTCGCCAAACGTCAGCATCATCAGGGTAAAGCTGGCGTCCAGTTGGCCCAGGGCCTCGTCGCCGCCGTCCTCTTCGGCCTGGTCCTGCAACAGCTCCTCGAACTTCAGGCGCTTGACCACCATCTTGTCGTCCAGTACGAACGACAGCTTGTCCTGCCAGGCCAGCGACAGTTGGGTCACCAATTTGCCGGTGCTCAGGTGCAGCTGGATCTCGTCAGCGGTCAGGTCCTGGCGTTTGCAGCGCACGATGCCGCCGTCCTCTTCCACGTCGCGCAGTTCGCACTCGTCCAGCACGTAGAAGTCCGGGGCCGCTTGCTGGGTCTTGACCCACTCGGTCATCACGGCCGTTGGCGCGGTTTTGACGGTCAGCGGGCGAACCGGCAGCGTACCCAGCACTTCACGCAGGGTGGACAGCAGGTCTTCGGCGCGCTTGGGGCTGGCCGAGTTGACCAGGATCAGGCCTTGCTTGGGCGCGATGGCGGCGAAGGTGGCCGAGCGACGGATAAAGGCACGCGGCAGAAACGCCTGAATGATCTCGTCCTTGATCTGGTCACGCTCTTTCTTGTAGACCTTGCGCATCTGTTCGGCTTCGATCTCTTCGACCTTTTCCTTGACGGCATCGCGCACGACGCTGCCCGGCAGGATGCGTTCTTCCTTGCGGGCCGAAATCAGCAGGAAATCGCCGCTGACGTGGACGAGGGGGGCGTCTTCACCCTTGCCGAAGGGCGCGACGAAACCATAAGTGGTCAGCTCCTGGCTTGCACAGGGGCGCGCGGGCTTGGTGGCCAGTGCGGTTTCCAGGGCCTCGGCGTCGAAGGGGATATCTTGGGTCAGGCGGTAGACAAGCAGGTTTTTGAACCACATGGGGTGAATCACTCCTCAACACATAAGGGGCGCATTATTGTCCCGTGTGAGGGCGCAGGCCAACCCTGCGCTAAGTGTTTGGAAGGCTTCGAAAAATTAATTTAAAAAGTGCTTGCCAGGCCATAGGTGCGTCCGTAGAATGCGCGCCACACCGAGAGACAAAGGGTGATTAGCTCAGCTGGGAGAGCATCTGCCTTACAAGCAGAGGGTCGGCGGTTCGATCCCGTCATCACCCACCATTCTCTCTACGTGTGTCGCGCAGCGGTAGTTCAGTCGGTTAGAATACCGGCCTGTCACGCCGGGGGTCGCGGGTTCGAGTCCCGTCCGCTGCGCCATATTAGGAACCAGGAACACTGAACGCCTGGTACCAAAAAAGAAACCTGCCTTGTGCAGGTTTTTTTTCGTCTGCAGGAAATGACGTTGATCGTGCCTGGTTCGTGCAATTTTGTGTTGCCATGTTGAGGAACCATCCGTACAATGCGCGCCACACCGAGAGACGAAGGGTGATTAGCTCAGCTGGGAGAGCATCTGCCTTACAAGCAGAGGGTCGGCGGTTCGATCCCGTCATCACCCACCACTCGCTCCACGTGTATCGCGCAGCGGTAGTTCAGTCGGTTAGAATACCGGCCTGTCACGCCGGGGGTCGCGGGTTCGAGTCCCGTCCGCTGCGCCATATCAGGTACCAGGAACACTGAACGTCTGGTACCAAAAAGAAGCCTGCCTAGTGCAGGCTTTTTTTCGTCTGTTGTTTTTACGCATTCGGCCGATAGCTCCCACAGAAGCCAGTTACTGCTACACGGACCAGCGTAGCAGCGGACCTGGCCGCGTCAGCCGCGCCGCGCAACACCAGGCACACCGCATGCACCGCCGACGCGGCCAGGTCCGCTGCTACAAGCCACCATTTGCTACTTGCCCGGCACCAGCGACAGCCGCTTGCTGCCATAGGTCTTGTCGAAGTTTTGCGGCTGCATCGGGAACGACACGTACTGCCCCTTCAGCCAGGCATCGATGCTGTCGGCATAGTGCGGGCTGGCCGGGTTGCCCGACTGGCCGGTGCTGTTGAGGCCGATCATCGGTTCGGCCAGCGAGAAGTCGACGATCACGCGCATGGCCGGGATCAACCGGGCATCGAAGTTCTCGCCCCAGCTGTAGGCCGAGGTGTTGAGGGTGGTGTGGTCGCCGCCCGCCTGGCGAGGTGCCAGCGCAGTGCCCTGGGCGGCCCAGGTGTAGCGGTGCAGGTTACCCCATTGCCAGGCCTTGTGGTCGCTGCCCAGTTGCTTGTCGCCCTCGGTGATGGCGGCGGCCAGGCTGCGGGCCAGAATGGTGGGTTTGTCCTCTTTCTGCGGTGTACGGATGTCGTCCCAGAACGGGCTGTCCTCACGCGCCAGCAAGTGGTCGGCCTGGGCCGAGTACGACAGGTTGCCGGCCGCGACGAAGGCTTTCCACGATGGGCTGTCCTCCGGGCCCAGCTCGTCGAGGAATATCTGCTTGCTGCTTTCCTGCAGGAATAATTCATACAGGGCCGCATCCGCCGATTGTGGCGCCAGGTTGCCATTGAACGCCAGCAGGCGCGTCAGCGCTTCCTGGGCTTTGGCACGGTCGGCGGCCGGCAGGGCGTCGATGGCCTGCTTCAGCGGTTGGGCCATGCCAGGGGCCTGGAACATGGCCTTGAGCTTGGGCGCGAAGGTGGTGGTCTGGTCGTATTGCATGGCGATCATGCTGCGCGTGTCCTGCTTGCCGGCACCGGCCAGTTGCGCCAGGCGCTCGCTACGCTCCGGGTAGTACCAGGAATTGGACAGTTGCATGCCGTAGCCGTGGGGCACGGTGCGTTGGTTGGCCGTGCCCAGCCAGCCTTGCGGCGGGTCCTGGTCATAGGGGTGCAGCATGGCGTCGGCGAAACCGTCCCAGTCGTAGCGCCCGTCCCAGCCGGGCGACGGCAGCAGGCCACGGCCTTCGCGGCGGTTGGGGAAGCGGCCGGTCACCTGCCAGCCGATGTGCTGGGAGTCGGCGAAGATCATGTTGACGGCCAGGGCGCGGATTTCCCGACTGGCATCGGAGGCGGCTTCCACCGACTGCGCCCGGGACAGGTCGAACAGTGCGTCCAGGCTCTTGTCGTCCTTCAAGTCCGGGGTTTGCAGGGCCAGGCCCAGGCCGGTGTTCAGCGCCACAGGTTGCAACGGGTTGCTGCGTTCGCCCAGCACGCTGTTGAGCAGCGGGCCGTGGCGGGTTTCGTAAATGGCCTCGCGTACCGGGCGCTGGCCCTTGATGATGAAGGTTTCCTGGCGTACCGCCGCTGGCCGCCATTTACCGTCGGCCAGGTATTGCAGCTGGTTGCCCTGGCGCTGGATTTTTTCCAGGAACACGTCCTGATTGTCGCCCATGGTCATGGTCATGCCCCAGGCGACCTTGCCGTTGAAGCCGGTCAGCACGCCGGGAATGCCGGCCAGCGATACGCCCGCGGCCTGGTACTTCGGCGCTCGAATCTGCACGTAGTTCCACAGCGACGGAATGGCGATGGGCAGGTGGCTGTCGTTGGCGAACAGGCTTCGCCCGTTGCGTGCGTGGTCCGGGCTGATGGCCCAGTTGTTCGATGCGGCAAGGCCCAGCCCGTTGATCGTCGCCAGGGCGCCGGCCACCTTGTTCAGGTCAGCCAGGCCAGGCACCTGGCCGCTCAGGTTCAAGCCTTTGAGCTTGTCGGCTTCGTCGAACGGCAGGGGTTCATCGGGGTAGGTGGGCAGCAGCCAGGCCAGCTTGTCGGCACCGACTTTCTGCGCCAGGACCAGCGAGGCGATTTCTTCCTGCAGGTTCACCGACTGGCCGAAGTTGAACAGGGCGAAGATCAGCGCCGAGTCTTCCGGTTTCCAGTATTCAGGCACGTAGCCAGCTTCGGCCAGGTCCTGGGGTAGTTTGTCGCGGTAGCGGAACAGGTAGGCGTTGACGCCGCGCGCGTACACCTCGAAGAAGCGTTTGAGGCGCGGTGACGCGGCGGCGTACAACGCATCGGCGCTTTTCTTCAGGTTCACGGTACGCATGAAGCGGTCGCCATCCAGCGCCTGGGGACCTTGCAGCTCGGCCAGGCGGCCCTGGGCCAGCAAGCGCAGGGTGACCATCTGGCTGATGCGGTCGCTGGCATTGATGTAGCCCTGGGCGAACAGCGCGTCATGGAAGGTGCTGCTTTCGATCAGCGGCATGCCATAGGCGTTGCGGCGCACCGAGACGTTCTGGGCCAGCCCCTTGAGCGGCTGTACGCCACTGTCCGGTGGCACGCTGTCGGTGTAACGGCTTTCGAGCCAGGACTGGCAACCGGTCAGGCTGATCAGCCCGGCCAGGGTCGCGGCGGCGCCGAACCGGGGAATGAAATGTGTGAAGGCTGGCGAGGCCATGGTGAGGCTCCTGCGGGGCTGGCGTGTAAAAGGCGCTACGTTAGTGAGCGCCCGCACGCCACGCAAGCGGGTGGCCGTCTTTATTTGCAGCACGGGACGGCCGGCGCCTCGGGGCCGGCACGCAAGCCCCGGGGCCGCCTTGAAAATCAGGCGTTTGGCGGGTTGATCCTGTCGACCCAGGCGTAGGCCCTTTCCGTGGCCGGACGCGCCTTGATGGCCAGGAACCAGCGCTTGAGGTGGGGGAAATCATCGAGGTTCTGGCTCTGCCGCTCGTAAGGTACCACCCACGGGTAGATGGCCATGTCGGCGATGCTGTAGTCGTCGCCGGCAACGAAGGCGCGGTCGGCCAGGCGCTTGTCGAGCACGCCATACAGGCGCGCGGTTTCGTCGATGTAGCGCTTGATCGCGTAGGGAATCTTTTGCGGGGCAAACACATTGAAATGGTGGTTTTGCCCTGCCATCGGCCCCAGGCCGCCCATCTGCCAGAACAGCCATTGCAGCACTTGTTCTCGGCCGCGCAGGTCAGTGGGCAGGAATTGCCCGGTTTTTTCGGCCAGGTACAACAGGATGGCGCCGGATTCGAACAGCGAAATCGGCTCACCGCCATCGGCCGGCTGGTTGTCGACTATGGCCGGAATGCGGTTGTTGGGGGAAATCTTCAGGAAGGCCGGCGCAAACTGTTCATTCTTGCCGATATTGACCGGGTGAACCTGGTACTCGAGCCCGGCTTCTTCCAGAAACAGGGTGATCTTGTGGCCGTTGGGGGTGGTCCAGTAATGCAGATCGATCATGAAACGCTCCAGAGTCCAAGGGGCTTTCTTCTGATCGACTGTTTTACTCCGTCGCGGTTTTGTTGCAAAGCGTTCAACGTTGCCCGCAGCCGACACCGGGTGGCGTGGCTGCGGTGAATTCGATCAGGCGCCGTGGCACTTCTTGAATTTCTTGCCGTTGCCGCAGGGGCACGGGTCGTTGCGGCCGACGTCCTTCAGGGTATTGCGCACGGGCTCCTGGGGGGCGTGGTTGCAGTGTGGGCCGTGTACATGGCCATGGTCATGATGGTGACCATGATCGTGCTCGTGGTCATGGTTGCAGTCTGGGCCATGGACATGGGGTTGCTGAGTCATCTGGGCGTCTCCGAAATAGATCGGGCGATTATCTCACTGGCGCCGGGGGTGTTGATAGGGGGGAGGGAGGGCGAAAAGGCGTCAGGCCGCCAGGCGCAGGTTGTTGACGATCAGCGGCCGTGCCCATTTGGTGTCGTAGGCGAACGCCTTGTCCTGCTCGGCCAGGGTCTGCTCGTCGTAGGGCACGTGCTTGTCGGCCAGGTCCCACTCGAACTCGGCGATCGGCAGGAACAGCGACTTGGGCGCAGGCGCAGGGCCTGGCTCGGGCTGCGGCTGGTTGGCGTTCATCACGACGGGGCGTACCCAGCCGTTGTCGAAGTCCAGCTGCTTTTGCTGGTCGACGATTTCTTCCGGCGGGTAGGGCGGCGCGGGTTTGTCCAGCAGTTCGGTCTCGAACTCGGCCTTGGGCAGGAACAGCGGCTCGGGCGGCCGTACTTCGGTGTCCTGTACGTCGCACAGGCGCTGGGAGAGAATCTGGGCCAATACATCACCACCACCGGCCGGCTCGACCTCAGGGTCTTGCGCCTCGGCAGGCAGCGTCAGGCTACCCTCGGGCTGGTCGCCGACCTGCTCGGCCATGGCCTGGGCGAAGAAGTCCGACCACAGGTGGCTGATGCCACCCAATGCCTGGGTATTCTGGCGGCTGAAGTCGCCGTGGGGCGAAATGTAGCCGATCGATGTGGTCTGAAGGTTGCTCATGGCACGTAAGGGCACTGGCTCTGGCAAAATACCGGACATATTCGTTATCGGCCGCTTGGGCCGATCTTTAACTTTTTTGAGTAGTGGATTCCATGGCACAGCAGCAAGCGGCGGTTCGTATCCGCGTCGAGGCCCAGAACGGCGCCCTTCAACCGGTGGCACAGCAGTGGGCGGAGCGCCTGGCCCTGCCCCTGGCCATTGACGACGCTGAATTTGCCCTGCAGGCCACCGAGGCCGGCTTGCAATTGCAACAGCTGGGCGACGATGCCCCAGGGCCGGTGCGGGTGGACTTTGTCGAGGGCGCCGTGGCCCACCGGCGCCTGTTCGGCGGTGGCAGCGGGCAGATGATCGCCAAGGCCGTAGGCGTTCAGCAGGGGGTGCGCCCACGCGTGCTGGACGCCACCGCAGGCCTGGGCAAGGACGCCTTCGTGCTGGCCAGCCTGGGCTGCGACATGAGCCTGATCGAACGCCAGCCCATTATCGGCGCGTTGCTGGAAGACGGCCTTGCCCGCGCGGCGGGGGACCTGGAGGTGGGTGCGATCGTCGCCCGCATGCAGTTGCTCAAGGGCAATTCCATTGACCTGATTCGCGCGTGGGAAGGCGAGCCGCCGCAGGTCATCTACCTGGACCCCATGTTCCCTCATCGTGAGAAGAGCGCCCTGGTGAAAAAGGAAATGCGCCTGTTCCGCCCTCTGGTAGGCGACGACATGGACGCCCCGGCGCTGCTGGCCGCCGCATTGGCACTGGCCAGCCACCGGGTGGTGGTGAAGCGCCCGCGCAAGGCCCCGTGCATCGAAGGGCCGAAGCCGAGCCACAGCCTGGAAGGCAAGTCGAGCCGCTA
The DNA here is from genome assembly GCF_029623465.1 of Pseudomonas sp. RIT-To-2. NCBI lineage: Bacteria > Pseudomonadati > Pseudomonadota > Gammaproteobacteria > Pseudomonadales > Pseudomonadaceae > Pseudomonas > Pseudomonas sp. RIT-To-2. The sequence continues at coordinate 75,131 of NZ_JAPYKM010000009.1, forward strand.
TGATATCTACCCCAAGAAAGCCCTCAAGCCCTGAGCGACGCTGCAGGGTTGGTAGTCCTACAGACGTCGAGTAGGACCCTTCCTGATTTTCTCGGCGCCGGTTTTTTCGCGTTTCAGGCCCATAAACTGCCCCCTCGATTTTGGGGAGGAACTGTTTCATGGCACATCAAAAACAAGGAGCTGCAAGGCCGGTTACCGGCCTGGCGTTGATGTCGTGCTCCTGGCTGGCACTCGCCGAAGGCGCGCCGCTGGAGCTTGAATCGCTGCGGGTAGAGGCCGAGCGCGAACGCCAGCGCGCTTACAAGACCGAGCGCTCGGCCTCGGCCAAGCTCAGCGAGCCGCTGCTGGAGGTGCCGCAGACGATCACGGTGGTGGGCGAGCAGATCATGCGTGAGCAGAATGCCCTGAGCCTGCGCCAGGTGCTGTCCAACGTTTCAGGCATCACCTTCGCCGCGGGCGAAGGCGGCGGCGGCTCCGGCGACCTGATCAACATTCGTGGTTTCAATGCCTCCAGCAACGTGCTGCTCGATGGCCTGCGCGACAGCGCCCAGACCACCCGCAGCGACAGCTTCAACCTGCAGGCCGTCGAGGTGATCAAGGGCCCCAACTCGGTGTTCGGTGGCGCCGGCACCACGGGCGGCAGCGTCAACCTGGTGAGCAAGACACCCCAGCCCGAGGCGTTCACCGAGTTGGGCGCAGGCCTGGGCACCGATCAGTACCGCCGCCTGACCCTGGACACCAACCAGCCGCTGCCGGGCGTGGGGAGCGGCAGTGCCGTGCGCCTCAACCTCATGGCTCACCGCAATGACGTGCCGGGGCGCAAGCAGATCGATCGCGAGCGCTGGGGGCTGGCGCCCTCTGTACTGCTGGGTCTGGGGGAAGATACCCGCCTGACCCTCAGCTACTACCACCAGCAGGATGACAACCTGCCGGACTATGGTCTGCCGACGTTGCGCGGCAAGGTGCTGGACGGGGTCTCCCGTGACAGCTACTTCGGCTGGCGCAACCTGGACAAGGACCACATCACCACGGACCGGCTCAGTGCTGTGTTCGAGCACGATTTCGACGACGGCCTGTCGCTGCAGAACACCCTGCGCTACGCCCGGGTCGATCGTAGCGGCGTGGTGTCGGCGTCCCATGTCAACCAGGCGGGGCTGCCACCGGGCAAGTACCGGCCTGCTGGCCCTCAGGGCTACGGTCGCGACACCGTGACCGACCAGTGGCTCAACAGCACGAGCCTCACCAGCCGGTTTGACACATTCGGTGTCGGCCATGCCCTGGTGACGGGGCTGGATGTATCGTATGAGCGCTACCGGCGTGACACCAACGGTTACGCCAAGGTGGGCCTGAAGGACGGCCCCGTCCATGACCTGGCCAACCCGCCAGGCTACTGGCACGGGCCGCTGGACCGCACCCGCGGTGCCTCGGTGCGCAACCGCCTGCAGACCACCGGGCTGTATGTGTTCGACACCCTGAGCTTCACCCCCGAGTGGGACCTGGTGCTGGGACTGCGCCATGACTGGATCGACGGCAGCAGCCTGGAGCGCAAGCCAGGTGGTGCGGTGGGGGAGCATGAAACCCGGGACACCTTCCTCAGCCACCGCGCCGGACTGGTGTACAAACCGGCGCCCAATGGTCGCGTGTATCTGGCCTATGGCAACTCGTTCAACCCTAGCGCTGAAAACCTGGTGACCGGGGGCTATGGCGTGACCCGGCAGACGCGCAAGGTGGCGCCGGAGACCAGCCGAACCTGGGAACTGGGCACCAAATGGGAGATGTTCGCGGGCGGTTTGCAACTGGACGCGGCGCTGTTCCGCATGCAGAAGGACAACGTGCGCGAGAAGCTTGAAACCGGCGAGTCGCTGCTCGCGGGCCTGCAGCGGGTGCAAGGGTTGGAGCTGGCTGCAACCGGCCGTTTGAGCAAGCAGTGGCAGGTGTTCGCCAACTACAGCTTCCTGCATAGCGAAACCCTGAAGTCGCGCACCCATCCGCAGGCCGTGGGGCAGGCACTGGCCAACACGCCGCCACGCTCATTCAGCCTGTGGACGGCCTATCAGCTGTCTGATGACTGGCGCGTGGGGTACGGCGCGCGTCATGTCAGCGAGCGCAACCTTCGAAACGACGAAAGCTACAAGCTGGATGGTTACTGGGTGCACCAGGCCATGGTCGGCTACCGCGTCAGCCCGGAACTGGACCTCCAGCTTAACCTCGACAACCTGCTGGACACCCGGTACATCGAGCGGGTGCGGTCGGTGACAGGTAGCAATACGCGATCTTCGGCGGTGGAGTATGGGGATGGGCGTTCGGCGGTACTGGCGGCGGTTTATCGGTTCTGATGCAGGTGATCAGGCGTTATCTCAACAATCTTGAAAATTGAGAGATGATCGTTTGTCTGCTGTATTGCTGTCTCAATAAACATGAATATTGAGACAGTATCTGTGAATCCGCCACTTTGCCCTGACAAACCTGGGAGTAATTCAGCCACCTCCCCAGATGCGGCAGCGGCCATCAGGCCGCGTCACGGCCGCTGCGCAGCATCAGGTGCACGCATCAGAGTGCGCTGAACACCTTCTTCGCCAAGCTGGTCGCCGCCTGTGCCGGGTTTTTGCGGATGCTGGCTTCCTGGTTGGCGATTTCCTTGAACAGGCCGTTCAGCGCCTGTTCGGTCACATAGCCTTCAAGGTTAGAGTCCTTGGCATCGATCACGCCCAGGCTGGCGGCCTGGCCGGCGAAGCTGTTGAACTTCTGCGCCAGGCCGACCTTGTCGGTGGCCTGTTTGACGATGGGCAGAAACTTGGCGCGGATCTGTTCCCGGCTGGTCTTGCTCAGGTACTGGGTGGCCGAGTCGTTACCACCGGTCAGGATGCCCTTGGCATCGGTCACGGTCATCTTCTTCACGGCGTCTACCAGCAGTGCCTGGGCTTGCGGCATGGCGGCTTCGGCCGCCTGGTTCATGCTGGTTTCCAGGGCGTCCACCTGGCCGCCCATGCCGAATTTCTTCATGGTCTTGGCAGCCTTGCCCAGTTTGCCGGGTAGTTCGATGCGCACGTCCGGGTTGTTGCTGAAGCCACCGGGGGTGCCCAGTTGCTTGACCGCCACCTGGGCCCCCTGGGTCAGGGCGTCCTTGAGGCCGCCGCTGGCGTCACCCTGTGACAGGCTGGAGATATCCAGGGCGAAGGCGTTGGCGCAGAGCAGCAGACCGGCCATCAGGCCGGTGGCAGTGAGGGAGCGACGAAGCATGGCAGCGTCCTTATGGGGCGGTGGTGGGTTGACTGACGGGGTTCAGGCGAATGCGCAGCGGCTGCGCGTCCTTGCCATCCAGTTGCACGGTGTGCTGCTCGGTGCTGATGAACAACAGCTGACCCTGGGATTCGATGCGGGCGCTGACCGCATAGCGATGGCCGGGCTGCACCTGCCGCGGGTCATATCTGAGCTGGAAGGGCAGGGGCACCTGGCCCTTGATCGGGCCGTTCTGGCTGGCCAGTACCTGGGCCGGAGCGTCGGCCAGGGACACGTCCTGCAGGCTGACGCTGAGGGTGGCCGACGGTGGCAGTGCGATGCGCTGCAGGTAGAACACCTCACCGTCCAGGCTGGCCTGGGGGGCGCCATCGAACGAGCTGCACGCGCCCAGCAGGGCGCTGAGCAGTACCAGAGTGAGTTGTTTCATGGGCGGATCTCCGTATCGGGTGCAGCGAAAGAGTGCACAGGATACGGATAATCGCCGCTGACTTCAGCTTCCCTGAAAGGCTTCATCGCTGCGGTGCAGTGCCACCTGGCGAATCGATAGGCGCAGGTCGGCCGGCAGTACCCGCTTGGCGGCACCTTCAGCCAGTTCCCCCAGCCCCTCCAGGTAACCCAGTTTGCCGTCGGTGTCGCGGCTCAGCACGCCTTGGTCGAGCAGGGTCTGAATGAAGTGGCGGAACAGGCTCTTGTCGAAGAATTCCGGCGCATTCAGGCCATGCAGAATGGACAGGCGCTGGGCCATGATGGTGCACAGGTCTTCCAGGGCTTCGGCAGTGAGGGTGTTCTGGCCGCTGTTGAGCAGCAGGGCGATAGCCATGTAGAAGCGTTGCAGGGTCTGGTTGATGCTGCGCGACAGCAGCGTCAGCAGCACGAATTTGCGCGAGCTGGGTGCGGGCCGTTGGTAGATGTCGTTCTCGACCCGCAGCAGGCCCTGTTCGACAAAGGCGCCCAGCCACTGGTCGATGACGCCTTCGAGCTCGTCCACCGACCAGCGAATGAACAGCTCCGACTGCAGGTACGGGTACAGGGCCCGGGTGTATCGCAGCAACTGGTCACGGCTCATGCGTGCACTGCTCTGGAAGAAGCTGGCCAGTAGCGCGGGCAACGCGAAGATGTGCAACACGTTGTTGCGGTAGTAGGTCATCAATACTGCGTTCTGCTCGCCCAGGTAGAGAATCTTGCCCAGGGCGTCACTTTGTTCGGACAGCAGGTCCATGGCCTTGACGTGGTCGATCAGCGCGCGGCCATCGCCTTCGGGCAGGGTGGTGTGGGGCGAATAAGGCACCTTGCGCAGCAGCGCCAGGTACAGGTCCAGCACCCGTGCCATGGCGGCATCGTCCAGGGCCAGGCGTGTAGTGGACAACAGCGCCAGCGCCACCAGGTTCACCGGGTTGATGGCTGCGGCTTCATTGAGGTGGCGGGCCACCTGCGCGCCCAGGCGATGGGTGGTTTCATGCAACCACTGGGGCTTGAACTGCGGGCCGTGGTCCTGTTCGCGCCAACCGGGTTGCTCGGCGTCGAGAAACTCGGCGAGGCGGATCGGTTCGCCGAAGTTCACCGCCACTTGGCCGAAACGCTGCTTGAGCGCACCGATGACCTTGAAGATGTCGAAGATCGACTCCTTCTTCTTGCTGGCCCCACGCAGCTCACCCAGGTACGTACGACCTTCCAGTACCCGCTCGTAGCCGATGTACACCGGCACGAAGACGATGGGCATGCGCGAGGAGCGCAGGAAGCTGCGCAGGGTGATGGCCAGCATGCCGGTCTTGGGTTGCAACATGCGCCCGGTGCGCGAGCGGCCGCCCTCGACGAAATACTCCACCGGGAAGCCCTTGGTGAACAAGGTGTGCAGGTATTCGTTGAACACCGCCGTGTACAGCGGGTTGCCCTTGAAGGTACGACGCATGAAGAACGCGCCACCGCGGCGCAGCAGGCCACCGATGACCGGCATGTTCAGGTTGATGCCCGCGGCAATGTGCGGGGGCGTCAGGCCGTTGCGAAACAGCAGGTAGGACAGCAGCAGGTAATCGATGTGGCTGCGATGGCAGGGTACATAGATGACCTCGTGCCCTGGGGCAATCTCCTGTACGCCTTCGAGGTGGTTGACCTTGATGCCGTCGTAGATCTTGTTCCAGAACCAGCTGAGCACTACTTCCAGGAAACGGATGGCGGTGTAGGTGTAATCCGAGGCGATTTCGTTGCCATAGCGCAGCGCCTGCGCTTCGGCCTTGGCCAGCGGGATGTTCTGCCGCTCGGCTTCTTCACTGATGGCCTGCCGCACCTGGCTGTCGTGGATCAGGCCCTTGACCAGGTTGCGGCGGTGGGAAATATCCGGACCGATGACCGCGGCCTTGAGGTTACGAAAATGCACCCTCAAGAGGCGTTGGGCCAGGCGCAGGGTGCGCTCGTGGCCCTTGTTCTGGGCAACCAGTTCGCGCAAATGGATAGGTGCGGAGAATTGCACGCGGGTCTTGCGGCCCAGGATCAGGATGCTGACCAGCCGGCGCAGACGGCCTGTGACCGCCCAGCTGTCGGCGAACAGCAGTTTCCAGGGGCTGGACTCGCTGGCGGGCGATTGGCCCCAGAACACGCTGACGGGAATGATTTGTGCATCTTCTTCGGCATTCTGGCTGATGGCGGCTATCAAGCGCTCCAGCGTCGGCGGTGCGCCACGCTTGTCCTGGCGCCCCAGCCAGTCCGGTTCCGGGGTGAGGTAGAAGAAGGCGGCAGGCTCGATCCGGTCGCCCACGGCTACCGGCAGCACTGGGCGCGGCAGCCCGGCCTTGGAGCATTCGGTGTCCAGCACCGCCAGGTCACTGGCCGACGGCGACTGCAACACATAGAACACTGGCCGGCTGCGGTCCAGGTTCAGGGTGAAAGACGACTGGTTGATGGTCTCGGAACGAACCCACAGGTACAGCAGTCGGCGCAGGGTGCCAAAGGCAAAACGGCGGAACGGGAAACGGGTCATAAGGCCTGTGCTTGCTTGAAACGGATGATCGGCACTGTACAGGGTCGATCGTTTGGCAAAAAGCGCCGCCGTCATAATAATTGTGACAGGCGCGGCCTACACTCGGCCGCGCCTGGCAAAGGAGCGCCGGCCCTTGAGGGGCGGGCAACAGCGGGTCCATAAATAGAAATGAACGGAGTAGTGCCGATGTCGTCTCGTGAGACAGGAAGCGTCAAATGGTTCAACGATGCCAAGGGCTATGGCTTTATCCAGCGTGAGGGTGGGGCGGATGTGTTCGTGCATTTCCGCGCCATCCGCGGCGAGGGGCATCGCTCGCTGGTAGAAGGGCAGCAGGTGGAATACGCCCTCTTCGACGGCCCCAAGGGCCCGCAGGCCGAGGACGTGCAGGGTCTCTGAGGACTGCGCTGCACTTCTGCAGGACCGGGCGAAGCTGGGGAAAAGGAAGGCCCGATGGATCGGGTTACCCGCTTCCCGCGCTTCGGCTGGTCCTGCAGGGGGATTGCCTGGGAATTCAGCTGGTACGCCAGGTGATCTGCTCTTCGCCATCTTCGCTGACGCGAATCCAGGTGTCGGCGCTTTCTTCGCCTTCCTCTTCCACCCAAGTGCCCGGGGCGCAGCGCACTTCTACCTTCAAGGCGGCAAATGCGGCGCGGGCGCAGGCGATGTCGTCATCCCAAGGGGTCTGGTCGCTTTCCAGGTACAGGCTGTTCCATTTGCCCACGGCCTTGGGCAGCCAGGTCACGGGCACGCTGCCGGCGGTGCATTTCCACGTCTGGCCTTTCTGCACCCAGTCGCTGCACGGGCCCAGGGCCTCGCCCAGCCAGGTGGCGATGGCCTTGTGGTCGACGTCGGCGTCTTTGAGGTAGATCTCGATATCAGGTTGGCGCATGGACGTACTCACTCGGAATCAGGGTTGCAGCACAAAATAATCGTAACGCATGGACACGGTCACCACGAAGGGGCGTGGTTGCTCGATGACCTGGGCGCGACGCTCGGCACTGGCACGCCAGCCGTGGGGCGTCATGGCCAGCAGGTTGGCGCGCGACGGGCCGTCGATCAGCTTGATCTTGAACTTCAGGGTTTCGCTGTGGGCCAGCTCCATGCCCTCTGGCACCTGCAGCAGGTGCTTGTCATCGACGTACTCGCGTACTTCGTCATAGAGCTGTTCGCGCAGTTCCATCAGGTGCTCGCGGGTGGGCCCCACGCGCATCAGGCCGCCACCGGGCGCCAGCAGGCGTTTGGCTTCCTGCCAGTCCAGCGGGCTGAACACGCTGGCCAGGAACTGGCAGCTGGCATCGGGCAGCGGGATGCGCGCCATGCTCGCCACTAGCCAGGTCACCGCGGGGTTGCGCTTGCAGGCGCGCTTCACGGCCTCGCGGGAAATGTCCAGGGCGTAGCCGTCGGCCCGGGGCAAGGCGTCAGCGATCTGCGCGGTGTAATAGCCTTCGCCGCAGCCGATGTCCAGCCAGCGCCCAGGCCGGCGTTCGGCGGCCAGTTCGGCCAGGCGCTGGGCCACGGGGGCGTAGTGGCCGGCGTTGAGGAAGTCGCGGCGGGCCTCGACCATGGCCTGGTTGTCGCCCGGGTCACGGCTGTTCTTGTGCTGCACCGGCAACAGGTTCAGGTAACCCTGGCGGGCGCGGTCAAAACTGTGCCTCGCGGGGCACACCACGCCGTTGGCGGCCTGGGCGAGGCCGGCATTGCAAATGGGGCAGGTGAGCATCATGCGAGCAGCTTCACCAGGGTCTGGTAGTAGATCTCGGTCAGTACGTCGAGGTCGCTGGCCAGCACGCGCTCGTTGACCTGGTGGATGGTGGCGTTGACCGGGCCCAGCTCGACCACCTGAGTACCCAGGGTGGCGATGAAGCGGCCATCGGACGTACCGCCGCTGGTGGAGGCCTGGGTGTCACGGCCGGTGACGGCCTTGATGCTGGCGGACACGGCGTCCAGCAGGGCGCCGGGCTCGGTCAGGAACGGCAGGCCCGACAGCGCCCAGTCCACGTGCCAGTCCAGCTCGTGCTTGTCGAGAATGGCCGCGACCCGGGCCTTGAGACCTTCAACCGTGGACTCGGTGGAGAAGCGGAAGTTGAACACCGCGGTCAGTTCGCCGGGGATCACGTTGGTGGCGCCAGTGCCCGAATTCAGGTTCGAGACCTGGAAGCTGGTGGGCGGGAAGAAGGCATTGCCGTCGTCCCAGTGCTCGGCGGCCAGTTCCGCCAGGGCCGGGGCCGCCAGGTGAATGGGGTTGCGGGCCAGGTGCGGGTAGGCCACGTGGCCTTGCTTGCCGCGCACGGTCAGGGTCGCGCCCAGGGAGCCACGACGGCCGTTCTTCACCACATCGCCCACCAGGCTGGTGCTCGAGGGTTCGCCGACGATGCACCAGTCCAGGCGCTCGTTGCGCGCGGCCAGGCGCTCGACCACGGCCTTGGTGCCGTGGTGGGCAGGACCTTCTTCGTCACTGGTGATCAGGAAGGTGACGCTGCCACGATGGTCGGGGTAGTCGCCGACGAACCGTTCGGCCGCCACCAGCATGGCCGCCAGGCTGCCTTTCATGTCGGCGGCGCCGCGGCCGCACAGCATACCGTCGGCATCGATCAGGGCGTCGAACGGGTCATTCTGCCAGGCCGCGACCGGGCCGGTGGGCACCACGTCGGTGTGGCCGGCGAAGCACAGCACCGGGCCTTCCTGGGTACCGTGGCTGGCCCAGAAATTGTCGACGTCCTCGATGCGCATGGGTTCGAGCTTGAAGCCGGCATCCCCCAGACGCTGCATCATCAGCTTCTGGCAATCGGCGTCCACGGGGGTCACCGAAGGGCGGCGGATCAGGTCGCAAGCAAGTTGCAGCGTGGGCGAAAGGTCGGCGTGGGCCGTCATGAAAGACTCCGGATACAGAACGGGCAATGAAGGGCCGTAATGGTAAAGCAAATTGCCCCCAGTGTACGGCCCTTTCGCCATTCGGCCCTTGCGTGCGCGTTACTCGGCCAGTTGCAGGGCCAGGCTGCCCTGCAGCAGGGTTTCGTCGGCCCGGCGCAGCTCCCCCAGCGGCAGGCTCGGGGTCACGAGCAGGTTCATTGCCCACTCGCTGCCCTGCACCGGTTGGCCGGCGTTGACGGGCACGATCCGCTGGCCGGGCTGCACATCCAGCTCGCGGTGCCCGGTAGGGCCCTGGTTGAGGTTGGCCAGGTCCACCACGGCGCCGTCGACGGTGGCCTGGGCCAATTGCAGGCGCAGGTGGCCTGCATCGGCGAAGCGAGCCTGGCCGCCCTCGCTGGCCCCTGTCAGGTCCACGGCCAGTGGCCCGGGTGCGGGGCAGCTTATACGCACCCGCACATTGCGCACGGGCAGGGCATGGGGCTGCTGGAAACTGTCCAGCCGGCTTCCCGTGGGCAGTTGCAGCACCCCATAGTCGAGCTCTGGCTGGTCCAGCGCGATACGGCAGGGCTCGGCCGCCTGGATGCCCGCGGCAGCGCAGGCCAGGGCGAGGCCCAGGGCAAGGTTCAGTCGATTCATCGTATAAGCCTCAGGTTGACGGGCAATGGGCATCCAACTGTTCGTAAGGGCTATCCAGGTCGGGCTGCGCCGGCAGGTCAAACCCCAGTGTGCACAGCCGTTCGCCCTGGCGTGAAACGCTCAAGCCCTGGGCATCGGCGTTTTCCAGGAACACCTGGCCGCCATCCAGCACGGCGGTGACAAACTGACCTTGTGCGTTGACCACGCTGTCGCCCTTGTTCAGGCGCGCGCGGCTGGCAGCGTCCAGGGTCAACAGTACGCGGCGGTTGTGCACCACGGAGAAGCCCAGGTGATGCACCGAGCCACGGCCGGCCGTGATCGCTTGGTGCCCATTGACCACGTCCACGGCCCTTGGCAGGCTGCGAGTGGCGATTTCCACATGGCTGGGCTGATAGGCCGGCAGTTGCGCGACCACCGCTTGCCCCGAGCGGTCGGTCCATACCGGGCCGCTGGGTGTCTGCAACTTGATGCCGGCTACATCGCCCACGCGGGCGATGGCGAAGGTGTCACCGATGGCGTACGGCGAGAAGGTCACGCCGTCACCGTGCACGGCCACCGCACCGCTGGCCTGGAGGCTGGCGCCCCGTCGGCCTTCGTTGCCCTGGGTCACCGACAGTTGCGTGCGGGCGCTGTCGGTCAGCAGGTTGAGCCCGGCGCTTAGCGACTGGCGGGCATCCGGCGCTTCGTACTCGGCGCTCAAACTGGTCTGCACGCGGTCGCTGAGCTGGCTGTTGAGCGTGCTGCCATAGGTGTTGCGTTCCCCGCGGCGGCCGGCATAACTGCGCAGGCGGCTGCCGCTGCCCAGCGGCAGGCTGGCGGTGAGGTACACCGCCGATTGCTCCTGGCGGTCAAAGCGTTCGTGATCGGCCCGGTAGCGGCGCAATTGCCGAGTGTTGTGTTCCACCCGCAGCCCCAGGTTCACCTTGCCGACGTTGCGGTTCCAACTGCCGGTGACGAAGTCGCTGCGCTGGCCGTTGAACTGCACCGCGCTGGCGTAAGTGGCCGACAGTGCGCCGAACGTCGGGTCGAACCAGCTCACCGACAGCCCGAACTGGTCACGGCTGCTGCGGTAGTACTGGCGTTCGTCGTAGCGCCGGGCAAGGGTGTCGGACAGGTCACGGTAGCCGGGTGTCTCGCGGCTCAGGTTCAGCCCGGTGGACAGCCCGTGGGGCCATTTTACCGAGAGTTGGCCGTTGAACTGAGCGCCGCTGGTGCCCTGGGGGCCGCCGTGGGATAGCAGGGTGCCCAGCCCCAGCGAGATATCGGGGCCAAAGCCGGTGTCCAGGGTCATGCCGGTGGCGCGGTAGTCATGATCGCCCAGGGTGCCGCCCAAGGCGAAACGGTAGCGCTCGCCCAGCAGCCAGCCGTTGGAGGCCGTGGCCATCAGCGGGGCGTTGAGGTCGTCGGAATGGAAGGTACGCACCTTGCCCAGGGCGAACGAAAAACCGCCTGCTACCCGGGTGGCGGTGCCGAGGTTGATGGCCGGGACGCTGAAGCGCTGTTCGCGGCCGCTGGTTTCGATCACCCGCACGTCCAGGTCGCTGCTGCTGTTGAACAGCGCCAGGTCGCGCAGTTCGAAGGGGCCGGCGGGCACCATCTGATCATGAATCAAGGCGCCAGCCTGGCGCACCTCGACCCGGGCGTTGTCCTGGGCGAACCCTTGCACCTGCACGCCGCTGTGCCCGCGACGTTGCAGCGCGGCTTCCGGTACCCATTGCATGCCAGTGATGGGCCCGCCGGGCAGTACCGAGTGGCTGATGTTCAACTCACCCACTTGCAGGATGCTGCCTTGTTCGACCAGCGTCTTCTGCGCGTAGGTATAAAGGTTCTCGGTATGAGCACGGTCATTGAAGGCACTGTAGCTATGGCGGCTGCGCACCAGCCAGTCGCCCAGGTTGACCCCCAACTCGGCGTTGGCAGCCTTGTAGTGGCTGGAGTGGCCCAGGAATTGGTTGGCGGCGCCATACACTTCGTAGTTGAGCGTGGCGGCACTGCCGCCGCCCTGGAACGGTGCCGTGCGGGTGGGCGCGCGTTCCAGGCTGTCATCGCTGGCCAGCAGGTCTACCTGTTGGCGCTCGGGGCGAAGTTTGACCACGGTGCGCGGAAACGCCGCCAAGTAGTCATGGCAATCGTTGCCCGGCGTCGCTTGGGGCGGTGTGCGCAGGCCGGCCTTGGCGAGTAGTTGGGTGTCGAAGCAAAGCTGGCCCTGATCGTCGAAGCGCGTGTCGGTTGAGCCAATCGCTTTGCCGTTCACGGTGAGGTTGACCCGGCGCACGCCGGGCGCAAAACGCGGCGCCTTGGCGAAGTACTGGCTCAGGCTGGGGTCGATGCCCCGTTGCTTCAAAGTTTGTGCATCAAAGCCGGCATTGGCGGCATGGCTGGACAGCGGCAGGACGCAGGCGCTCATCGCCCAATACAGTGGCCAACGTGGCCGGGGGCTGGCCGTCTTCATGGCAAGCAGCCTTGTGCGTCGGGCGCACAGGTCAGTGGCGCTTCGTACGGCTTGCCCTGAAAGCCGTACGGGCTGGCAGGGTGCAGGCGAACGGTGCGCGCCTGGCCGGGGTTCAGCGGGGCGGGCAGATCAAGAATCAGATGGCTGCGCGGCAGCACGTAGGTATGGGGCAAGGCCAGGTTGATTTTGTCAGGCAGCAGCGTGACATGCTGGCTCAGGCGGACCACATAGGGGCTGTCATTGCTCAGCGTGATGGCGTTGGCTTCCTGGCGCCAGGCCAGCCGCTTCCAGGGCTGCGGGTCCTCGGCCAAGCCTTTCGGGTGCAGGATCACTGGCAGGTTCTGGCGCACCGTGACGTTCAGGTCGCTGGGATTGCCCAGCCGACGTTCGGGGATGCCTTCGAAAATCACCCGCAGCATGTGCTGCTCGGTGAGGGTCTGCCCTGGCTTCAGCAGAAAGCGCACCAGCTGTTTCTCCCCAGCCTCTACCCGGGTAACGGGAGGGCTGGCCAACAGGTAGGCCTGGGGCTGTTGTTCAAGGTTGGTCAGGGAGGTGTACAGCAAGGCGGCGGCCTGGTCGGTGTTGGTGACATTCAGGCTGGCTTCGCCATCGGCCACGTTGACGCGCAGCACGGTAGTGTCGGGCACCATCCCGGCGGCCATGGCCTGGGGGGCTAAACCGAGGGCGAGCACGGGCACTACCAGCCACAGAAAGGGTTTGGGCAGGTTCATCGGGGGCTCTGATGGAAAAATAGGGGGCGTGCGAAGGTGAAACGGGCGCCATGCGGGGTCATGGCGCCCGGGTTGCCGTTTACAGGTAAACGACTTCCATGGTCAGGCTGCTGTCGATTTCCAGCGCACCAGACATATCCATCTGCTCTGTGGCGCGGATGGTCGGCTTGAGCTGGATGTCACCGCTGTAGACGCTGTAGGCGCCCGGGGTGGTTTCACCTTCGGCGGCGAACGAAGTGAAGTGCTGCTTGCTTACCTGGCCGTAGTTGTTCTTGCTCCAGGTGGTCTTGTCGGTGCTGTGGATCACGTCGACTGGCTGGTTGTCGCCGAACGCCTTGCTGCCAGGGTGTTGTACCCACAGGCGGCCGATGGGATCGCCGTTGGCATCCTTGCCGAACCCGAAGTAGTTGGCATGGGCTGGGTTGTCGTTGTGCTCTGGCTTGTTGTCCACCCAAGTGGTCGCCACCGGGGTAGCGCTGGTGCACTGGATGGTGAAGCCCAGGCTCTTGGTTTGCAGGCTGGTAGGCAGGGTGGCGTCTGGGTTCAGGTCACCGTGGGACAGTTGGTATTGCACCACGCCGGCGTTGGCGAAGGAGGGTTCGCAAGCGGTCGGAACGACCTGGCCCTTGACGGTCAGCTCGGCGGTGGTAGCCGCCATCGCGGCGGAGCTGGCGGCCAGCAGGCAAACGGCGATGAGGCTTTTTGGAGTGCGGATCATGAACGTATTCCTTTCTCTTGGTTAAGTGTTGACTGAAGCCCCCGGGGTGTTCCCTGGGTGACTCCAACGAGAGAAAGTTTAAGGATGTGACTTGGGCGGCCCTATCAGACGCTTCTGTTTGATTTTGTGATTTGTCCTAGGAATTTTCGTGCCCTGCGCCGGGTGTGGGGTGGGTACCCGGCGGCGCGACTTTTTCGTCGGGCATCGGGCAGGCGTGGCGGGAAGAGGACAAAAAGGTCATGAACAACGCTGCCAGGCAGGGCAGTGATTCAGCCAGTAACAGGATTTGCCACAGCAACAGGTCAAACGAACTCATGCCGTACCGTAGCTGGATAGCTGTCACGGCCGCTATCAACGTAATCGCTATGGTCACTTCATCGCGCACGCTGTGCAGTAAACGGCGCCATTGCCGAGAACGGAGGGATTTAGGCGTGCGAACGAACGGCATGCGCGTTGTGAATGCGCCATAGATCACGGCCTTGGCAATCGTGTGGTGCAAGGCCATGCCGCCAATGGTCGCGAACAGGGCATGGTTGTAATAAAGGCCGACAACTCGGAGGTAGAGGAACATTATCTTGAAGAATTTGAACAGCATCAGCACAAGCACCGGTAGCGTCAGCAGCCAGGGTGCGGGCGCCAACGGTGCGGGTGCAATGACCATTGCCACGGACCACGCGAGCGTGGTGAGCGTCAGCAGCAATGCGATGCCATTGATGATCCACGGCAGCCAGCCAACCAGAAAGTGGTAGCGTTGAGCGAGACTCAATCTTCCCGCCTGAAAAAGCACACGCCGATGGTGTTTGAGAATTTGAATGGCGCCGTAGGCCCAACGAAAGCGTTGTTTCTGGAAGTCTTCAAACGTGTGGGGAATAAGTCCCCGGCCATAGCTTTCGGTACAGTAAGCGCTGGCATGGCCATGGCTGAGAATGTTCAGGCCCAGTTCCGCATCTTCGCATATGCACCAGGGCGCCCACTTCAGTGCGTCCAGTATTGATTTCCTTATGATCGTCATCGTGCCATGTTGAATGATGGCGTCATAGTTGTTGCGGATGACCATGCCGACATGAAAGAAAGTACGGTATTCATCATAACAGATCTGGTTGTACAAGCTTTTCTGGTGGTCCCTGTAATCTTGCGGGGACTGGACGAAGCCAATGTGTGGATCAAGCATCAGTGGCGCCAATTGCTTGAGCCAGTCGCGGTGCACGCAGTAGTCGGAATCGATGACCGCCACCAGTTTCGCGTCGGGCGCTGTGTGCAGCAATGCGTAATTCAGCGCCCCGGCCTTGAACCCTTTCAGGTTGGAAACCTGGTGGAACTTGAAGCGATGCCCCAGCCGCAGGCAATGCGCCTGAACGGGTAGCCAGGTGGCGGCGAGCGGCGTGTTGTTATCGATGACCAGCACTTCGTAATCGGGATAGTCCAGTTGCGCCAGCGCGTCGAGCGTCTGGATGACCATGTCGGCGGGTTCATTATGGCAAGGCACGTGTATGGACACCTTGGGCCGGTAAGCGTGCGGGTAGGTGACCGGGTAAAACAGCCGACGATGATGCCGTGACCATGCCGCTTCGGCCATTTCGTGAGCTTCCGAACATACCGCCAGGCCTATCAGGACCGTCCATAGCGTCGCAGCCATCAGCGCGTTCAGCGTAAACGACTGTGTGGCGCCGATCGCTACGCAGGCGCATGTGAACACCAGGCCCGCGACCCCGATCGCTGTCAGGAAAACCCACCCCCGCGCGCGGAGCGCCATGCGGCTGACAATCAGAGGGAAGAAAGTCTTCCACGACGTCCGGTTATCGACGGGCCCCTGGAACGCGAATTTCGGCTGGCGGTTTCTATCGAAGACCCCCCAGTGCGGCCCCGATTTCCCCTCTTCCACCTTCCAGGGTTGGTCAAAGGCTTCGATCACGAAATAATCGATTCCCTCGGTTTGCAGGGCGTGGGTCAATGACCTCAGCACTATCGCCTGCTCTGCGGCCGTTGCGGGTTTGCCGCCGATTGGGCTGCCGTGGCTAGGCCAGCCCACCTCTGCCAGCAGTATTCTCTTGCCGGGATATAGCGCCTGCAGTTGGGTGAAGCGGCTCAGGATGACAGCGCAAGCGTCTCGGGCCTCGATGTGCTCCCAGAACGGGAGCACATGGGCTGCGATGAGGTCGACATGCTCGATCAATTCAGGGTACACCGACCATAGATGCCAAGGCTCGGCCGTGGTGACGGGTACTTTGACAGCCCCCCTGACACGGTCAAGGTACCGGATCATCTGTTCAGGATGAACCAGCCGTTTAAACAGTGATTCGTTTCCCACGATGACTCGCACGACACTGAGGTTACTCGTCGCCAGTGCAATGCCGGCCGCCAGCTCAATTTCATTCTGGTCGAGGTCTTCGCCGATCCAGATGCCCAGTGTCACTTTGATGCCCAGCGACTCTGCAACTGTACAGATGGCTTCATTGGCTCCAGTGCTGGCATAACATCTTATGTGGTCGGTCCATTGACCGAGCAGGGTCAAATCACGACGTATGTTATCGACGGGAGATGTTTTGAAGTTGTCAGGTGTTTGTCTGGCTCGAAAGGGAGCGTAGGAGAAACCAGATACTTTCACGGGCCAGGAAGGGGGCAGGGACCTTTTATCTTTCCAGTAGCTCGGGAAGGGTAGGTTGATATTCAACGAGGGCTCGCCGACGTTTGCCAGAGTATTGCGAGGGGCTGAGTTCATCTTGTTATGGCCTCCTGTGCAAGTGTGTTTTAAACCTCGATGGTTTTCATTGCAACAGGCGTATGTAATGATTCAAATGAGTGGAATTTGTTATCGCGGTTGCATCTTTTGCGCGCGAAAAAAAGCCCGCTTGCGCGGGCTTCATCATTACTGAGCAGTGGCCGGCTCCGGCGCCGGTGCAGGTTTGGGCAGTGACGACAGGAACGCCATGATCAGCGAGGCCAGGTAAGGTAGCGACTGCACCAGCAGCATGGTCACCCACAGGCGCATGTCATTGCTGGGCAGGCCCTGCACCAGGCAGATACCCGAGGCGGCGCCCCACAGCAGCAGCATGATGAACAGTTCTTCCCGGGCTTCGGAAATGGCTACCAGCAAACCGTGGCTGTCGGCGTTCTTCGGTGTACGGAAGAACGGGATGCTGGTGGTGAAGAACCCGTACAGCACGGCCTTGGCAATGGTGTGCGATAGGGCCAGGCCCGCCAGCGCGGCGGCAAAGGCGTCCTTGAGGTTCACACCCACTGCGCGGCGGTACAGGAACACGATCTTGCCCACCTTGAACACGAACAGCGCCAGCGGCGGAATCGCGAAAATCAGCAGCGGCGGGTCGACCCGCTGCGGCACGATGATCATTGCCGCCGACCACAGCAGGGCACCGACGGTAAAGAAGATGTTCATGCCATCGGCTACCCACGGCAGCCAGCCCGCCAGGAAGTGGTAGCGCTGGCCGCGGGTCAGCTCGGTGTCCTTGCCGCGCAGCAGGCTGGCGGTGTGGCGCTTGATGATCTGGATGGCACCATAGGCCCAGCGGAAGCGCTGCTTCTTGAAGTCGATGAAGGTGTCGGGCATCAGGCCCTTGCCGTAGCTGTTGTGGTAGTACGCAGCCGAGTAGCCTTTCTCGAACACGCGCAGGCCCAGTTCAGCGTCTTCACAGATGCACCAGTCCGCCCAGCCCAGCTCTTCGAGTACCGAGCGGCGGGTCATGGTCATGGTGCCGTGCTGAATGATTGCGTCACGGTCGTTGCGGGTCACCATGCCAATGTGGAAAAAGCCCTTGTATTCCGAATAGCAGAGCTTCTTGAACGTGCTTTCGTTCTGGTCGCGGTAGTCCTGGGGCGACTGCACCACGGCGATCTTCGGGTCGGCGAAGTGCGGCACCATGTGCTTGAGCCAGTTCTTGTCCACGCAGTAGTCGGAGTCGATCACGGCGATCACTTCGGCGTCCGGCGCGGTGTGGGGGATCAGGTAGTTCAGCGCCCCCCCCTTGAACCCGGCCAGCGGCGCGACGTGGAAGAACTTGAACCGCGGGCCCAGGGTCTGGCAGTAAGCCTGTACCGGTTCCCACACCGCCGGGTCCTTGGTGTTGTTGTCGATGATCAGGACTTCGTAGTCCGGGTAGTCCAGTGCCGCCAGGGCGTCCAGGGTCTGTTTGACCATGTCCGGTGGCTCGTTGTAGCACGGCACGTGGATGGATACTTTCGGCCGGTAGGTGGAGTCGCCTTCCACCGGCAGGAATTCGCGCCGGCGCTTGTGAATCCATACGGCTTCGGCCAGTTCATGGGCTTCGGTGAGCAGTACGATGAACACGCCCAGCGCACCCAGGGCAAGGAGGAAGCCCACGGTCAGGCTGAACCACGTGCTGTATTGCTGGCTGTAGTCGTAGCCGATCCACACCAGCACGGAGCCGCACAGGAAGGCGATGAAGGTCAGGAAGGTACGGCCACGCTGGCGCAGGGCAGAGCCATCGATCAGCAGCAGTGCCAACGAGAGCATGGCCAACACCACCGACCCCACGGCCAGTACGCGCCACTGGGGAATGGCCACCACCGGGCCTTCGAAGTTGAATTTCTGCTGGCGCTGGGCGTTGTACACGCCCCAGTACGCACCTACCGAGCCTTCGTCACTGGCCTTCCACGGTTGGTCGTAGGCCTCGATCACGAAGTAGTTGTAGCCCTGGCGGTTGAGCTTGTTCACCAGCGTGCGCAAGTAAATGGCCTGGTCTGCCTGGGTGGCGTCGGCACCACCGCGCATGCGCCCGTTGCTTGGCCAGCCCACCTCAGACAGCAGCAGTGGTTTTTTGGGGAACATGTGCTTGAGTTCGCGCGCACGGTCGAGGACGAACTGCTCGGCCTTGTCCACCGGAATGAATTCCCAGTAGGGCAGGATGTGCGCGGCGATCAGGTCCACGTGCTTGGCCAGCGATGGGTTGTGCTCCCAGATATGCCATTGCTCGGACGTGGTCACCGGCACCTTCACGGCCCCGCGCACGCGGTCCAGGTAGGCTTCCAGGTCCTTGACCGTGACTTCCTTGCGAAATAGCGCCTCGTTACCCACCACCACCCGCACGACGCTGCGGGTAGTGTTGGCCAGCTCGATGGCCTTGGCGATTTCCCGTTCGTTACGCTCCAGGTCCGGGCTGATCCATACGCCCACCGTGACCCGCAGGCCGAATTCCTCGGCGATCTTGGGAATATCGGCCTGGGTGCCGTCTACCGAGTAGATACGGATGCTGTCGGTGAGCTTGCTCAGTTGCTCCAGGTCCTGGCGAATTTCATCGTCAGTGGGGTATTGCTCCTTCTGCGGGCTTTGGCCCAGGCGGAAAGGCGAATAGGAGAAGCCGGAGATCTGTTCAGGCCAATCGGGGGCGCTGACCGGGCGGTTGATCAGCGCCCAGAAACCTGTGAAAAGTGCCGCGATCGCGACGACTATCACCAGGTTGAGACCAAATTTACGCGATGACATAGGAGGTTCTGGTTCCGAGGCGGGGGAACGGGGGAGTGCCGGCGACAGGCACCGAATCGGCGCGCATCCTACTCTGCACGTTACAAGTGTGTATAGGAGTTGTCCGAAAACATACGGTTAGAGTGGAAATGTGAGTTTAAGTTCTTCCCTTTAATGTGTAGTCCATTTCCCTGGTCAGGCCGCAAAAAAGACAGACGAAGGTGAACTCAGCGGTCGACAGGCCTATAATGCGCGCCGGTTTTCGAGGTCCAGGTTGATGAGCACAGACGATCCACGTTTCGAAGGTATTGCCCGGCTGTACGGCCGCGAGGGGATGCAGCGCCTGCGCGCCGCCCATGTGGCCATTGTTGGCATCGGCGGCGTGGGTTCCTGGGCGGCCGAGGCGATGGCGCGCAGCGGCGTGGGCGAGATCTCGCTGTTTGACCTGGACGATGTGTGCGTGAGCAACACCAACCGGCAGTTGCATGCGCTGGACGGTAACGTCGGCAAGCCCAAGGTTCAGGTCATGGCCGAGCGCTTGCGGGCCATCAACCCGGCGTGCACCGTGCACGCCGTGGCAGACTTCGTCACCCGTGACACCATGACCGAGTACATCACCGCCGACCTGGATTACGTTATCGACTGCATCGACAGCGTCAACGCCAAGGCGGCGCTGATCGCCTGGTGCAAGCGGCGCAAGATCGGCATCATCACCACCGGCGGCGCGGGTGGCCAGGTAGACCCCACCCAGATCCAGGTGGTGGACCTGAACCGCACCTACAATGACCCGCTGGCCGCCAATGTGCGGTCCACCCTGCGCCGCGACTACGGTTTTTCACGCAACACGTCGCGCCATTACAGCGTGCCGTGCGTGTATTCGACCGAACAGCTGCGCTACCCCAAGGCCGATGGCGGGGTGTGCCTGTCGAAGGCGTTCGTGGGGGAAGGGGTCAAGCTGGACTGCGCCGGTGGCTTTGGTGCGGTGATGATGGTCACGGCCACCTTCGGCATGGTGGCCGCCGCGCGCGCGGTGGACAAGCTGGTGGCGGGCACCCGCCGGCCATCGCAGCGCGGCTGACTCAACCCCAGCTTAGCCCGCGAGCTCAGCCATGCGCTTGAGCACGGCATTCAACCCATTGCTGCGCGACGGCGACAGTTGCCGCCCCAGGCCCAGTTGGTTGAACCATCCAGGCAGGTCGATGGCCTTCAGTTCATCGGCACGCAGGCCTTCCACACGCACCAGCAGCAATGCCAGCAACCCGCGGATCATCCGCGCATCGCTGTTGGCGCGAAACTGCCACTGGCCGTCTGCCTGGCTGGCGATCAACCACACCTGACTTTCGCAGCCGTGCACCAGGTGCTCTGGGCTCTTCTCGGCGTCGCTCAGGGGGGGCAGTCGCTCACCCCACTGCATCAACAGCCGCGCCCGCTGCTCCCAGCCGGCTGCCTGTTCGAACGCCCGCAATGCTTCAGCAGCGTGTAGTGAAAGGCTCATCGCAACATCTCCAGTGCCTTGTCCAATGCCTCGAAGAAGCGCAGCAGGTCGTCGCTGTCGTTATACAGCCCCAGCGACACGCGGATGGCCCCCGCCAGCCCCAAGCCCTTGAGCAAGGGCATGGCGCAGTGATGGCCGGCGCGCACGGCGATGCCCTGCTCGGTCAGCAGGTGGGCGAGGTCGGCGTTGTGCACACCCTCGACCACGAAACTGGCCAGGGCCAATTGCGGCGTTCCCAGCAGGCGCACGCCGTCGCGGTCGTTGAGGCCGCGCAGCAGCAAGCCGTGCAGGGCATTTTCATGGGCCGTGACCGCCGCCGGGTCCAGGCTGGCCAGGTAGTCCAGGGTGGCCCCAAGGCCGATCACCCCGGCCACTGGCGGTGTTCCCGCTTCAAAGCCCAGGGGTGCCGGGTGGAAGCTGGCGCTGTGGTAGTCGGCGACGTGCACCATTTCCCCACCAAACTGCCAGTGAGCCAGTTTGCCCAAGGCCTCGCTGCGCCCGTACAGCACGCCGACGCCATCCGGGCCATACAGCTTGTGGCTGGAGAACACGTAGAAGTCGCAGCCCAGTTGTCGTACGTCGTGGCGGCCATGGACCACGCCCTGGGCGCCGTCGACCACGGTCAGGGCGCCTTGGGCCTTGGCCAGGGCCAGTAGCGGTTCCAGCGGCTGCCAGGCGCCCAGCACGTTGGACAGCTGGCTGACCGCCAACAGGCGAGTGCGGGGGCCGATCAGTTGGGCGGCGGCTTCCAGGTCGATGAGGCCGGCGGTGGTCAGGGGCAATACCACCAGTTTGAGGCCTGCGCGCAGCGCCAGTTGTTGCCAGGGCAGCAGGTTGGCGTGGTGCTCCAGCGCACTGATGACCAGTTCATCGCCCGCCTGGAACTGCCCTTCAAGGCCGTAGGCCACGAGATTGAGGGCGCTGGTGGCGCCATGGGTGAAGATCACCTGGCTGGGGCTGGCTGCATTGAGCCATTGCGCGACTTTTTCGCGGCTGGCTTCGAAGGCCTGGGTGGCCAGTGCGCCGGGCAGGTGCTGAGCACGGTGCACATTGGCGGCGCCGTGTTGGTAATAGTGGGCCAGTGCGTCAAGCAAGGCCTGGGGTTTCTGGGTGGTTGCCGCATTGTCCAGATAAGTCTGGTGTTGGCGTTGCAGAGCGGCGATGGCCGGAAAATCGGCGCGCCAAGGGGAGGGCTGGAACATGATAGGGGGCTCTGGGCAGGCAGGCCCGGCATGCCGCCAGGCCTGCTCGGTGCCGCTTAGTTGTGAGCGTGCAGCGCTTCGTTCAGCTCGATGGCCGACTTGTGGGTCTTGCATTCCACCGCGCCGGTTTCCGAATTGCGACGGAACAGCAGGTCGGTCTGACCAGCCAGGTCACGGGCTTTCACAACCTTGACCAGTTGGTTTTTCTCGTCCAGCAGCGCCACTTTGGTGCCAGCGGTGATGTACAGGCCGGCTTCCACGGTGTTGCGGTCGCCCAGGGGAATGCCGATACCCGCGTTGGCACCGATCAGGCAGCCTTCACCGACCTTGATGATGATGTTGCCGCCGCCCGACAGGGTGCCCATGGTGGAGCAGCCGCCGCCCAGGTCAGAGCCCTTGCCCACGAACACGCCAGCCGAGACGCGGCCTTCGATCATGCCCGGGCCTTCGGTGCCAGCGTTAAAGTTGACGAAGCCTTCGTGCATGATGGTAGTGCCTTCGCCGATGTAGGCACCCAGGCGCACACGGGCGGCGTCGGCGATACGCACGCCAGCGGGCACCACGTAGTCGGTCATTTTCGGGAACTTGTCCACCGAGAACACTTCCAGCAGTTCGCCCTTGAGGCGCGCTTCCAGTTGCAGCTCGGCCAGTTCGGCGAGGTCGACGGCACCCTGGCTGGTCCAGGCTACGTTCGGCAGCAGTGGGAAGATACCGGCCAGGCTGACGCCGTGAGGTTTTACCAGGCGGTGCGACAGCAGGTGCAGCTTCAGGTAGGCCTCCGGCGTGGACGCCAGGGCGGCGTCTTCGGCCAGCAGGGTGGCGACCAGTGGCTTGTGGCTTTCAGCCAGGCGGGTCAGCAGCGCGGCTTGGGCAGCGTCGATGCCCTTGACCGCTTCGGCCAGTTGCGAGGCCTGGGCGGTGGTAAAGGTGATGGCCTGGTTGCCACCGGTGTAACCCAGCACAGGGGTGACGGCAGCGATCAGTTCGGCAGAAGGGGAAACCAGCGGTTGTGCGTAGAACACTTCCAGCCAGGCGCCGTTGCGATTCTGGGTGCCGACGCCGAAGGCCAGGCTGAACAGAGTAGTGGACATGCAGTTACCTCTTTGCAAATGAATGGGGCCCTGTTGCCAGCATTATTGCTGGACGGCCGCCGCATAGATATCGGGCTTGAAGCCCACGAGGGTCCGGTCGCCAAGGTCCAGCACCGGGCGCTTGATCATGGAGGGCTGGGCGAGCATCAGTTCGATGGCCTTTGCCTGGTCCAGATTGGCCTTCTGCTCGTCAGCGAGCTTGCGGAAGGTGGTGCCAGCGCGGTTGAGCACGACTTCCCAGCCGTGTTCGTCGCACCATTGTTCCAGGTGCTCACGGTCGATGCCCTGGGTCTTGTAATCATGGAAGTCGTAGCCGGCGCCGTGCTCGTCGAGCCAGGTGCGGGCCTTCTTCATGGTGTCGCAGGCCTTGATGCCGAAAAGTGTATAAGCCATGGTTTCAAAGGGAGCGGCCCGGATGAACGGGGCCTGGCTCAGCGGTCTCCTGGAAACGAATCGACGAATTATGCGGCATCGATTCTTTCGGCGCCATGACTGTTGCTTCCCAGGGGGCGACAGAAGATGTCCGATATGAGGGACCTGGCGTGCCAGCCAGTTGTCTCAAAGGCCTGAAAGCGCGCTGCCACGCCAGTTGCCTGCGGGGCATCGACGAGGCCTGCGACCATTGTGCAGGCGCGGGCTTGGCGCCGGGCCAGTAAAATGAATTTATCCATGAAGGAGAAGACTGCTTTATGCAAACCGCTTATACCGTGCTGATTCTGTTGATGCTGGTAGGCATCTCGAGGCTGGTGGCGCGGGTGATACCGATTCCGTTGCCGTTGGTGCAGATCGTCGCCGGGGCCGTTCTGGCGTGGCCGAGCCTGGGGCTGCACGTGGCACTGGACCCGGAACTGTTTCTGTTTCTGTTCCTGCCGCCGTTGCTGTTCGCTGACGGCTGGCGCATGCCCAAGCGTGACCTGTGGCGCCTGAGGGGCTCGATCCTGATGCTGGCGGTGGGCCTGGTGCTGTTCACGGTGGTGGGCGCCGGCTATTTCATCCATTGGCTGTTGCCCAGCATTGCGCTGCCAGTGGCTTTTGCCTTGGCGGCCGTGCTCTCCCCCACCGATGCCGTAGCTGTGTCGGCCATCGCCCAGGACAAACTGCCCACCCCGCTGATGCGCATTCTGCAGGGGGAGGCGCTGATGAACGATGCTTCTGGCCTGGTGACGTTCAAATTCGCCTTGGCCGCAGCGGTCACGGGGTACTTCTCCCTGGCCCAGGCCAGCCTGACCTTTGTGCTGGTGGCCGTCGGCGGCCTGGCCCTGGGCGTTGTCCTGAGCTGGCTGGTGGGGCGCTTGCGCCTGTGGATGATCGCCCGCGGCTGGGATGACCCGGCCACCCATGTGGTGTTCATGTTGCTGCTGCCGTTCGCCGCCTATGTGCTGGCCGAGCGCCTGGGGGCGTCGGGCATTCTTTCGGCGGTGGCCGCGGGCATGATGCAGAGCTGGCTCGACCTGTTGCCGCGCCAGACCAGCACACGCCTGCTGAACCGCAGTGTCTGGTCGCTGCTGGAATTTGCCTTCAATGGCCTGATCTTCCTGCTGCTGGGCCTGCAGTTGCCGGACATCATCAAGGCGGTGACCAGCCATGAGGCCTCGTTGTGGCCGACCCTGGGGTACCGTCTGTTCGATGTCGTCGGGATTTTTCTGGTGCTGGTGGTATTGCGGTTTGTGTGGGTGCAGAGCACTTGGCGCTTCATCGGCATGCTGCGCCGCTGGCGGGGCAAAGACACCATTACCCTGGTGCCGACCGCGCGTTCCTGCTGGTTGTTGACGGTAGGGGGCGTGCGCGGGGCAGTGACGTTGGCCGGCGTGATGTCGGTGCCACTGCTGCTGGGGGCGGGGCAGGATTTTCCCGAGCGGGACCTGCTTATCTTCATTGCCGCGGGGGTCATCCTGCTGTCGTTGCTGGCGGCCTGCATTGCCTTGCCGCTGTTGCTGCGGGGGGTAGAGAGGAGTTCTGACGAGGCGTTGCGCAAGGAAGTGCGCGAAACCTGGCGGCGCACTTCGGAGGCTGCGATTCGTGCCCTGGAAGAGGAGGACCCGGCGGACAAGCCGGCCACCCCCGATGCGGCTCAGGCGGCATTGGCCACCGAGCTCAAGGCCGGCTTGATGTCTGAATACCGGCACCACCTTGAGGTGTTCAACGACTCCGCCGAAGCCCAGGCCCAGGCACGGCTGATGGATGAGCTGGAGCGGCGGTTGCGCCTGCGAGCCTTGCGTGCGCAACGCCTGGAGCTTTACAACCTGCGCCGGCAGCGCCAGATCGGCGATGACGTGGTACGCGAGATCCTTGGCGAACTGGACCTCAGTGAAGCCAACCTTGGGCCGGCGCGCTAGGCGCGAGCCGCCAGCGCCGGGCGCTGGCGGTTCAATTCATTCAGCGGTTGCCGGGTAAGCCTGGCGGATGAAGGCTTTGTCGCCGTCGCTGAGCACGAAATTCGAGGGCCGCTCCCAGTCCCCCAGCGTGAACTGGTTCTCCACGGCGTAATGCATGACGGAATCGGGGTCGTACGGCCCGTAGGCAGCGAGGGATGCGTCAAAGCGGGTCAGAAAGTTCTCGTCGACGGCTTGTTTGTCCCAGCCGTAGGCCAGCAGCCCTTCATACAGTTTCGGTTCGTCCCAGGGAATGTTGGCGTCGGGGTGCTGGTGCTCATGCTCCAGGCCAAGCACATGCCCGAACTCATGGAGTACAGCGGCTTCGAAATTCTCGTCACCTGGCCAGTCGGGCATGGTCAAGGTTGGCATGTCAGCGGCGATGGTCAGGGCATCGGTGCCCACCTCCGCGCTGGGGCCGACGCTGCCACTGGGTTTCATCATGACCCTCACTTCGGCCTGTGCCGTGTCCGTGATGAGCTCCAGCGTCAGGTTCGCGTGCTCCAGCCATTGGCCGCACACCGCGACAACCGCTTCCTGAACCTCAGGGGCCACCTCGCCGAAAAAGGCCATGCGCAGGGTTCTTCCTGGTTTCCAGCGTTTGGAATGCGGCGCGAAACCGCGCTTTTTGCGCCCGCCGGAGGGGCCCGAGTTGGCATTCAGCGGGTTTTCATCGAGGGCGGCGGCGCGCGATTGTTCAGTGTCGGCGCAACGTGTGGCCTTGCAGTAGCAGATTCCATTCATGAGATGACACTCCTGTTTCCTGTTTGAGGAGCGTTCATGGTGGCAAATGTGGCCTGCAAGGTGGGGTACATGATTAATACCCGCCCGCATTAGCGCAGCAATGGCTCGATGGCACTGACAGCCAGTTCCGCGCCGCGGGCGTTGAGGTGGTTGTAGTCCATGTAATAAGAGCGGCTGTCGCCGATCAGGCAGGTCGCCTGGCGGCAGAACAGCGTGTCCAGCGACAGCAGCGTGGCATTGCCGTTGCTGCTGTCGGCCTCGATCAGGTGGCGGTTGAAGGCTTGCAATTGCTGGTGCTTGCTCATCGGCACCGACAGCTCATTCACCCAGGCCAGCGTCTTCGCTTCGTCGGCCTGGGTGCCGCGCGCCAGGCGGTAGTAGAGGTTCTTGGGGTCGACCTGTTGCTGTGGCACCTGCTCGATGATGATCAATTGAGTGCCCAGCGCATGGTAGGCCGCCACGGTCTGTGCCAGCCCCTGCTCGAACACCTGCCGCGAGGCGGCATTGGCCAGCCGGTGCTGGTGGTCGGAAACCAGGAAGTAGTTGCTCTTGCGGGGCTTCTCGTAGTCGCCTTCGGTGTACAGGGTCCATCGCGCCGCCAGGATCACTTTCTTGATGCCGTTGGCTTTCACGTAGTCATATTCGCGCTGGGCCAAGGCGGTGCATACGCCTGGTTCGTAGTTGCCGCGTGCCACGTCGACCCCCAGCAGCGGTGGGCAGCCAGCCAGGCCGATGTGCACCACCGTCTTGCCCAGCGCCTTGGCACTGGCATCGAAGGCCGGTAGCAGGACTTCCGCGTGGCTGTCGCCAAATACCGCGATATCCGGGGTGACGTCCTGGCGGGCCGCGCCGAAGCGGCAGAAGTCGATGCTCCAGCCGTCGCCGTTGTAGTTTTTGTCACAGGGCACGCGGATCTGGGTGTAGGCGAACGATTCCATTGCATCGGCCGTCACGTCGAAGCGGCCGGCAAAGCCGTTGTTGGTGTAGCCCACCAGCCCCAGGGCCATGAACAACAGCGAGCCGAAGGCGCCGGCGGCGAATACCTGGCGGCGGCTGACGGCACGTTTGTCACGGAAAAACCGCTCGATGAAGCGCCAGCTCAGCCAGGCCAGTATCAGCGACAGCCCGGCCAGCGCCAGCATGAAAACGGGGGCAGGCTCCACCAGGTTGCCGTCCCGGGCAAAGGCAAACACCGGCTGATGCCACAGGTAGGCGCTATAGCTGATCAGGCCTGTCAGTACGAACGGCCGGGTACTCAGCAGTTTGCCGGCCAGGGTCTGGGGGTTGGCGAATAGAATGATCAAGGCTGCGCCCAGGGTGGGTACCAGTGCATGCACGCCCGGGAAGGGCGTGGTGCTGTCGAAGGCGAAAACCCCGTAGCCGATCAAGGCCATGCCCAGCAGGGGTGCCCCTTGGTCCAGCGGCCCACCGTGCATGCGGCGCGGGTGGCGGGTAAAGTAAAAGGCGATGAATGACCCCACCAGCAGCTCCCAGGCCCGTGCGCTGAGCAGGTAGAACGCCGCGGAAGACTGGTCGTTGGCGCCTCGTTCCGCCAAAGCCAGGCTGGCGACGGCAATAACCGCCAGCAACACCAGCAGCCAGCGCCGCCCCAACCGCCAGCCGGCCATCAGCAGCAGCGGAAAGAACAGGTAGTACTGCTCTTCCACGGCCAGGGTCCAGGTGTGCAATAGCGGTTTGAGCTCCGAGACCACGTCGAAATAACCGCTTTCGCGCCAGAACAGGATGTTCGACGAAAAGGTCGGTACGGCGATCAGGCTCTTGGCGAAAAATTTGAAATCCAGGGGGTTCAGCCATAGCCAGGCCAGGGGCAGGCAGGTCAGCATGACCACGAACAGCGGCGGCAGGATTCGCCTGGCGCGGCGCTCGTAGAAAGTGGCCAGTGAGAAGGTGCCCGCCTGCATCTCGTTGACGATGATTGACGTGATCAGGTAGCCCGAAATCACGAAGAACACATCCACACCGATGAAACCGCCGGAAAAGGCCTGGAAGCCGGCGTGGAAGAGAATCACGGGTAGCACCGCCAGGGTGCGCAGGCCATCGATTTCCGGGCGATAGCCCAGCGCCGGGTTATGGTGAGTGCTCATGGCGGGATGCTCGTTGAAATAGGGCCGGGGGAAAGGCAGGCGCACGAAACGCCACGGCTACCGCCGCGCGTGAACGCTGAAAAAAGAGGGGGGGCGCGCGCAAGGCGCGTATTTCATTGTTTAGAACAGCTGGCGCGAGTTGTCCAACTGCCAGGACCGACGGTTTGCCTGATCGGTTGAAGTGGGAGGCGGGGTAGCAGTGTTCTCTTCCCGAGCTTCGCCTGGCTCCACCAGAGCAGGGCCAGGCAATGCGTTGCTGCGGGGGGTTATTCCGCCACGGCGAACGCTGGGTAGGCCAGGCGGGCCCAGGCTTTGTCGCCTTCACTCAAGCTCGTGCCGCCAGTATCGCCGAGGTCTTGTTCGCTGAACTCCCTTGGAATGGCGTAGTGCATAATCGATTGCCGGTCGTAGGGGGTGATCAGCATTCCCGGGCCCTTCGGGATGACTGCGAGAAAATTGTCCGCGATAGCTGAGTCGGACCAGCCAATGCCGCGCAGGCTTTTTTCATTCCAGGTGATGTCGGCATCGGGGTGCTGGTGCTCATGCTGCATCCCCAGTGCATGTCCGAACTCGTGAAGCACACGTTGTTTCAGGTCCGGGGTATCGTGCCGCACATTCAGTCCCATTGTGGCTTCGTTATTGTTCAGTAACGCATCCGTGCCGACGCAGGACCACTCATAGGGCTGTACGCCAGACTCAATCTTGATGTCGGCCTCGCGCCAGTTATCGACGAGTTCGAATTTCAGGTTGGCGTATTCAAGCCACTCGCTGGCGGCGCCGAGTATCGCCTGCTGGGTTTCGGTATCCACGTGAGTGATGAAATAAATACACAGCGTCCGCCCTGGGCTCCAAAGGTAGCTATGATCGCCGGCACCGCGTTTTTTGCGCGTCGCAGAGCCTGAACCTGAGTTGGGATCGTTGAGAGGGTTTTCAGCAACGGCGGCCTCGAATGACTGCTGCCTGTCGGGCGCGCGCGATACGGCGCAAAACGGGAAATCGCTCATGGGGTGGCTCCTTGGTGATTGAGCCTCGAATGTGAGCGATAGTCATGCGCCGAAGGTGCTAACTATTGCAGCCCTGCCCCGGAGTGGCTAGCAAGGCGGCGGGCCGCCTTGCCTGGGGGGTCAGAGTTCCTTGAGGAAGTCGCGGATGCGCTCGGCGGCTTCCACGCATTCGGCCAGTGGCGCGACCAGTGCCATGCGCACACGACCGGCGCCTGGGTTCACGCCATCCACGTCACGGGACAGGTACGAGCCTGGCACCACGGTCACGTGCTGCTGTTCGAACAGCTGCTGGCAGAACTGTGCATCGTCCATCGGCACTTTTGGCCACAGGTAGAAGCTGCCGTCCGGGCGCTGTACGTCCAATACCGGTGCGAGGATCGCCAGCACCGCATCAAACTTTTCGCGATACAGGGCGCGGTTGGCGCGCACGTGCACTTCGTCGTTCCAGGCCGCGATGCTGGCCAGTTGGGTTTGCACCGGCATGGCACAACCGTGGTAGGTGCGATACAGCAGGAACGCCTTGAGAATGTCGGCATCACCGGCCACGAAGCCTGAACGCAGGCCCGGCAGGTTGGAGCGCTTGGACAAGCTGTGGAACACCACGCAACGCTTGAAGTCGCTGCGGCCCAGCTCTGCACAGGCGCTCAGCAGGCCTGGGGGCGGGCTTTGTTCGTCGAAGTACAGTTCGCTGTAGCACTCGTCGGCGGCGATGACGAAGTCATGCTCGTCGGCCAGGGCGATCAGCTTCTTCAGGGTTTCCATCGGCACCAGCGCGCCGGTGGGGTTGCCTGGCGAGCACAGGAACAGAATCTGGCAACGTTTCCAGGTGTCGGCGGATACGGCGTCGAAGTCCGGGTTGAAACCGTTGCTGTCCAGGCATGGCAGGTAGTGCGGGGTAGCCCCGGCCAGCAGCGCCGCGCCCTCGTAGATCTGGTAGAACGGGTTGGGGCTGATCACCAGGCCGTCATCGCTGCGCTCCACCACGGTCTGGGTGAAAGCGAACAATGCCTCGCGCGTGCCGTTGACCGGCAGCACGTGGCGCGCGGGGTCGATCCAGCCGGCCGGCACGTTGAAGCGCCGTTCGCACCATGTGCCGATGGCTTCGCGCAGCGCCGGGATACCCAGGGTGGTGGGGTACACGGCCATCTGGTCGAGGTTGGCGCTCAGAGCTTCGGCCACAAAGCTGGGTGAGCGGTGCTTGGGCTCGCCGATCGACAGGGCGATGGGGCGCTTGTCGGCCGCCGGGGTCACTGCGCCCAGCAGCTTGCGCAGTTTCTCGAACGGGTAGGGCTGAAGCTGGTTCAAAGCGTTGTTCACGAAGGTTCCTCTAGATGCTCAGGCGCGACAGCTCGACGCCCTGCGCCTGGCTGACACTCAGTTGGTCGACGATGGCATCCTGCAGGCGGCTGCACAGTTGCGGGTCGGAAAGCGGGTGGTTATCGGCGTCGGTAATGAAGAATACGTCTTCTACCCGCTCGCCCAGGGTGGCGATCTTGGCATTTTGCAGCGACAGGTCGAACTCCAGGAAAATCTTGCCGATGCGCGCCAGCAGGCCCGGGCGGTCCGGGGCGCTCAGCTCAAGGATGGTCACCGGGCGCTGGGCGTCGTTGTGAATGGTGACTTGGGGTGCGAAGGCGAAGTGCTTGAGCTGGCGCGGCACCCGGCGCTGGATGATCGTGGGGTAGTCATCGGGGTTGCGCAGGGCCTCGGTCAGGCCTTCGCGGATCGCCTTGACCCGCACCGGGTTGTCGCCGATCGAGCCGCCGTCGTTGTCCAGCACGATGTAGGTGTCGAGGGTGAACTGGCTGCTGGAGGTAATGATGCGTGCGTCATGGATGTTGAGGTTGAGCTGGTCCATGGCGGCCACGGTCACGGCGAAGAAGTCGTGCTGGTCGGGCGCGTAGATGAAGATCTGGGTCCCGCCCTCGAACTCGCGCTGGGTGGTTTCCTTGATCAGCACCAGCGGCCCGCCGTCCACCGGCTGCTGCAGGATGGCGTCGCTGTGCCAGGCCACGTCGCCTGCGGTGTGGCGCAGGAAATAGTCATCGCCCAGTTGCGACCACAGTTGCTCGACGTCGTCGGGGTCGGTACCGGCGCGCACCAGAATGTCCAGGGCCGCGCTCTGGGTCTGGCGGATCTGCTCTTCGCGGTCCAGCGGGTTCTCCAGGCCGCGGCGCAGGGCGCGCTTGGTCTCGGTGAACAGTTGGCGCAGCAGGCTGGCGCGCCAGCTGTTCCACAGGCTGGGGTTGGTGGCATTGATGTCGGCCACGGTCAACACGTAGAGGTAGTCCAGGTGCGTCTGGTCGCCCACCAGTTGGGCGAAGTCGTGGATGACCTGTGGGTCGGACAAGTCCTTGCGCTGGGCGGTAGTGGACATCACTAGGTGGTTCTGCACCAGCCAGACGATCAGGCGGCTGTCCCATACGGGCAACTGATGGCGCTGGCAGAAGGCCTCGGCGTCGATGGCACCCAGGTCCGAGTGGTCACCGTGGCGGCCCTTGCCAATGTCGTGATACAGGCCGGCCAGGTAGATTAGCTCCGGCTTGGGCAACTGGCCCATGAGCTTGCTGGCCAGCGGGAATTTCTCCGAGACCGGCGTGTACTGCAACTTGCGCAGGTGCTTGATCAGGTTCAGCGTGTGGGCGTCCACGGTATAGATGTGGAACAGGTCGTGCTGCATCTGCCCCACGATATGGCCGAATTCGGGCAGGTAGCGCCCCAGAATGCCATAGCGGTTCATGCGCCGCAGGTTGCGGTGAATGCCGATCTCGCACTTGAACAGCTCGATGAACAGGCTGGTATTGCGAATGTCATTGCGAAAATCATCGTCGATCAGGTGGCGATGTTCGCGCAGCAGGCGAATGGTGTCCGCGCGCACACCCTTGATCTCTGGGTTCTGCGCCATCAGCACGAAAATTTCCAGCATGGCGAACGGCGTGCGTTTGAACACGTTGGCATGGGTGGCTTCGATGTAGCCGTCGTGCAACTGGAAGCGCGAGTTGACCGGCAGGGTAACGCTGCCCACGTCATCGGCCAGGATCACTTCCTCGAAATGCTGAATGATCAGGTCACTGAGCTCGGCGATGCTCATCACCACACGGTAGTACTTCTGCATGAAGCGTTCGATGGCCAGCTTCGCGTCGCTGTCCTTGAAGCCCAGCAGCCCGGCGATGCTGCGCTGGTGGTCGAACAGCAAGCGGTCTTCGGCGCGCCCGGCCAGCATGTGCAGGGCGTAGCGCACCTTCCACAGGAACTCCTGGGAGCTGGCCAGCAGGTTGTTCTCGCTTTCCAGCAGGAAACCCTCGCCGGCCAGCGCGTGCAGGTTCAGGGTGCCATATTGGCGCCGGGCCACCCAGAGGATGGTCTGAATGTCACGCAACCCGCCGGGTGAGCCCTTGACGTTGGGTTCCAGGTTGTATTCGGTGTCGTTGTACTTGTGGTGCCGGGCTTTCTGCTCGGCGCGCTTGGCCAGGAAGAATTCCTTGCTGGGCCACATGTTCGCGGTGCTGGTGACTTCCAGCATGCGCTTGCGCAGGCGCTCGGGGCCGGCCACGGTGCGGCTTTCCATCAGGTTGGTGATGATGGTCAGGTCACCGCGGGCCTGCTCGGCGCACTCTTCGATGGAGCGCACGCTCTGGCCCACTTCCAGGCCGATGTCCCACAGCAGGGTGAGAAAGCGCTCGATGGAATCGCGGAACGTCTCGTGGTCCGAGCTTTCCAGCAGGATCAGCAGGTCGATGTCGGAGTAGGGGTGCAGTTCGCCACGCCCGTAGCCACCCACCGCCACCAGGGCGATATCGGCCTCTTCGCTCCAGTCGAACTGGTTCCAGGCCTGCTGCAGGATATTATCGACGAACCAGGCGCGGTCCTCGATCAGCCGCCGAATGTCCCGGCCGCTGCGAAACCGCCCGTCCAGTACCTCGCGGGCCTGGCGAATGGCTTTCTTGAAGGCGGCGATGGGGCTCGCCTTGAGGGCCAGTTCCGCCTGGAACTGACCGCGATCGAACAACTCCGGATCCACCTGGGGCATCGAATAGGCCTTCCTGAACTGTGTTGGGGGTGAAGCTGTTCTTGGCTGTGGCGTTGTGGTGAGGCCTTCCCGGGCAAGCCCGGTCCCACACCTTTCGGGCCTTGGGTGTCAATCATGCAAAGCTCTTGGCCCTTGGTAGCCCGCAGGTCTTACCGGAGTGCGCCCAGAGGCTAAGTGCTTTGCTTTCCTGGCACCACTGCCGCGAAGGGTGTGGGACCGAGCTTGCTCGGGAAAGTCCCACCACCTCAATCAAGCCCTACGCCGAAACCCGTGGGATGGTATCGTCCGCCCGCAAGGTGAAGATCTCATAGCCAGTAGCAGTGACCACCAGGGTGTGTTCCCACTGGGCCGACAGCTTGCGGTCCTTGGTGATGGCCGTCCAGCCGTCGCCCAGTACCTTGGTATCGGCCTTGCCCTGGTTGATCATCGGCTCGATGGTGAAGGTCATGCCTTCCTTCAACTCCATGCCGGTACCGGCACGGCCGTAGTGCAGGATCTGCGGCTCTTCGTGGAAGACCTTGCCGATGCCATGGCCGCAGAATTCGCGCACCACCGAGAAACCGTTCTTTTCCGCGTGCTTCTGGATGACTTCGCCGATGTCGCCCAGGCGGCAGCCCGGCTTCACCAGTTCAATGGCCTTGTACATGCATTCCTGGGTCACCTTGGACAGGCGCTCGGCCCAGGCCGGCACGGTGCCCACGTGGAACATGCGGCTGGTGTCGCCGTGGTAGCCGTCCTTGATCACCGTGACGTCGATGTTCAGGGTGTCGCCGTCCTTCAGAACCTTGTCGCCGGGAATGCCGTGGCACACCACGTGGTTGATCGAGGTGCAGATCGACTTGGGGAAACCCTTGTAGTTCAGCGGTGCGGGGATGGCCTTCTGTTCATTGACGATGAAGTCATGGCACAGGCGGTCCAGTTCCTCGGTGGTCACGCCGGGCTTGACGTGCGGTTCGATCATTTCCAGCACTTGCGCGGCCAGGCGGCCGGCAACGCGCATGTGCTCGATGTCCTCGGGGGTTTTGATGGTGACGGTCATACAGGCTCTCTCGGCGCTCCACGGCGCAGGCAAACACGAAATGAAACGATTCTACCAGACGACCGGCAGCCGGAACTGTCGCCAGGCATCGCTTCTCTATATAGAGTTGATAGGGCCATTGTTGCGCGAATCAAGCCCGCACGCAAAAGTCGTTGATCGACAACGTGAATTCGGGTTTCGCTGGCAAAGGTTCTGTGGTATAAAATGCGCCGCTTTCCGGGGATAGCCCCGAAAGCACCAAACCCACACACGTATCGGCACGATGACCTGGGTGCCTTCAGCTCAAGCTGCTGGTTGGTCATTGGGGTACGTGGAGGCCTAACCCGACTTATCAAGGAACTATCATGTCCCAAGTCAATATGCGCGATATGCTGAAGGCCGGTGTGCACTTCGGCCACCAGACCCGTTACTGGAACCCGAAAATGGGCAAGTACATTTTCGGCGCGCGCAACAAGATTCACATCATCAACCTGGAAAAAACCCTGCCAATGTTCAACGACGCTCTGACGTTCGTAGAGCGCCTGGCCCAGGGCAAGAACAAGATCCTGTTCGTCGGCACCAAGCGTTCGGCTGGCAAGATCGTTGCCGAAGAAGCAGCACGTTGCGGTTCGCCGTACGTCGACCACCGCTGGTTGGGCGGCATGCTGACCAACTTCAAAACCATCCGTGCTTCGATCAAGCGTCTGCGCGACCTGGAAACCCAGGCCGAAGATGGCACCTTCGCCAAGCTGACCAAGAAAGAAGCCCTGATGCGCACCCGTGATCTGGAAAAACTGGATCGCTCCCTGGGTGGTATCAAGGACATGGGCGGTCTGCCTGACGCACTGTTCGTCATCGACGTTGATCACGAGCGCATCGCGATCACCGAAGCCAACAAGCTGGGTATCCCGGTCATCGGCGTAGTCGATACCAACTCCAGCCCAGAAGGCGTTGACTACATCATCCCAGGCAACGATGACGCCATCCGCGCTATCCAGCTGTACATGGGTTCGATGGCTGATGCCGTTATCCGTGGCCGCAACCACGTTGCTGGCGGTACCGAAGAGTACGTCCAGGACGCACCTGCTGCAGCGGTAGAAGGCTGAGTCTAGACGCCCAGCGTTTACTCGGTACGCAAAAAGGGGGCTAGGCCCCCTTTTTGCCACCTTGAGAACCTTGCCGGTGTAGTCATTGCATTTTTTCAACGCAGTAGCTGGCAAGCTTCACGAATTGAGCGCCCGTGCCAATCGGGTGGAATGGTTGAAAACCTATCCAAGAGGATTTTGAAATGGCAGAAATTACTGCAGCGTTGGTCAAAGAATTGCGCGAGCGTACCGGCGAAGGCATGATGGACTGCAAGAAAGCCTTGACCAAGGCTGGCGGCGACATCGAAAAAGCAATCGACGACATGCGTGCTTCGGGCGCCATCAAGGCCGCCAAGAAAGCTGGCAACATTGCCGCCGAAGGCGCCATCGCTGTCAAGGTCGCTGCTGACAACAAGTCCGCCGTTATCCTGGAAGTGAACTCGCAGACCGACTTCCTGGCCCTGCAGGGTGACTTCAAGGACTTCGTGGCCGCCAGCGTTGAAAAAGCCCTGGAAGACAAACTGACCGACGCAGCTCCGCTGATCGCCGCTCAGGAAACCGCTCGCGAAGCCCTGGTTGCCAAAGTTGGCGAAAACGTCAACATTCGCCGCCTGGTACGTGTTGAAGGCGACGTGGTCGACGCTTACCTGCACGGTAACAAGATCGGCGTCGTGGTTGCCCTGAAAGGCGGCAACCCAGAGCTGGCCAAAGACATCGCCATGCACGTGGCCGCCAGCAACCCTGAGTTCCTGCTGCCATCGGAAGTCTCGGCTGAAGCCATCGAGCGCGAAAAGGCCGTCTTCCTGCAACTGAACGAAGACAAGATCAAAGGCAAGCCTGAGAACATCGTTGCCAACATGATCGACGGCCGCATCAAGAAGTTCCTGGCTGAAGCCTCCCTGGTCGAGCAGGCGTTCGTCAAGAACCCTGAAGTCAAGGTTGGCGAACTGGCCAAGAAAGCGGGTGCTGAAATCGTTTCGTTCACCTACTTCAAAGTCGGTGAAGGCATCGAGAAGCCAGTCGACAACTTCGCTGAAGAAGTTGCCGCCCAGCTGGCTGCTGCCAAGCAGTAAGACGGTCTTACCACTGTCGCCCCAAAGAGGCTGCCCGCTCACGCGCGCAGCCTCTTTGTCAAAATGAAAGACGGAATCCTGGCTTACAAGGCCGCTTCCGATGGCGCCGCAGCGGTGCCAAGCTAGAGTTAGCGCAGGCTGCAAACAGCCCGCCCAGAATTTTTTAACGCCGCAGGAGAGATTCGCAATGGCTCAGCAGGTGAGTGGTCGTCAACCTCGCTATAAACGCATTTTGCTCAAACTTAGCGGCGAGGCCCTGATGGGCTCGGAAGACTTCGGTATCGACCCGAAGGTGCTGGATCGCATGGCCCTGGAAGTTGGCCAGTTGGTGGGTATCGGTGTTCAGGTAGGCCTGGTCATCGGCGGTGGCAACCTGTTCCGCGGCGCCGCCCTGAGCGAAGCCGGCATGGACCGCGTCACCGGCGACCACATGGGTATGCTGGCGACCGTGATGAACGCCCTGGCAATGCGTGACGCCCTGGAGCGTTCCAACATTCCGGCCATCGTCATGTCCGCGATCACCATGGTTGGCGTGACCGACCACTACGACCGCCGCAAGGCCGACCGCCTGCTCAAGTCCGGCGACGTGGTGATTTTCGCTGCCGGTACTGGCAACCCGTTCTTCACCACCGACTCCGCCGCGTGCCTGCGTGCCATCGAGATCGGTGCCGACGTGGTGCTGAAGGCAACGAAGGTCGATGGTGTGTACACTGCCGATCCATTCAAGGATCCGCATGCTGAGAAATTTGACCGCCTGACGTACGATGAAGTGCTGGACCGCAAGCTGGGTGTGATGGACCTGACCGCCATCTGCCTGTGCCGCGACCACAACATGCCGTTGCGGGTGTTTAACATGAACAAGCCTGGCGCTCTGCTGAATATCGTAGTGGGCGGCGCTGAAGGAACTCTGATCGAGGAAGGCGAAGAATGATCAACGAAATCAAGAAAGACGCGCAAGAGCGCATGCAGAAATCCCTGGAGTCGCTGGCCCACGCGTTCAGCCGCATCCGTACCGGTCAGGCCCACCCCAGCATCCTGGGCGGCGTGATGGTGCCATACTACGGCGCCGACACCCCCCTGAACCAGGTCGCCAACGTGACCGTGAAGGACTCGCGTACCCTGCAGGTCGTCGCCTTCGAGCGCAACATGCTGGCGGCCGTCGACAAGGCCATCCAGAGCTCGGGCCTGGGTTTCAACCCGACCAACCTGGGTGAACTGCTGCTGATCTCCATGCCAGCCCTGACCGAGGAAACCCGCAAGGGCTTCACCAAGCAGGCGCGTGAAGCCGCTGAAGACGGCCGCGTTGCCGTGCGCAACATCCGTCGCGATGCCCTGGGCCAACTGAAAGACCTGGTCAAGGAAAAGGAAATCAGCGAAGACGAAGAGCGCCGCGCCGCTGACGACATCCAGAAGCTGACGGACAAGTTCGTGGCCGAAATCGAAGTGGCCGTGAAGCAGAAAGAAGCCGATTTGATGGCTGTATAAGAAGGATCCGCGCGTTTCCATGGAAAAGACCAAGCTGACTGTGCCGACCTCGGTACCGCGACACGTTGCGATCATCATGGATGGGAATAATCGCTGGGCGAAAAAGCGCCTGTTGCCTGGTATCGCCGGGCACAAGGCTGGCGTTGACGCCGTTCGTGCGGTCATTGAGGTGTGTGCTGAGGCCAAGGTCGAGGTCCTGACACTCTTCGCCTTCTCCAGTGAAAACTGGCAGCGGCCTGCCGAAGAGGTCGGGGCCCTCATGGAGCTGTTCCTCACGGCGCTGCGCCGCGAGGCCAGGCGCCTGAATGAAAACCGCATCAGCCTGCGCATCATCGGCGATCGCTCGCGCTTTCATCCCGAGCTGCAGGCTTCCATGCGCGAAGCCGAAGCGCTAACTGCCGGCAGCGACCGTTTCGTGCTGCAGATCGCCGCCAATTATGGCGGCCAGTGGGACATCGCCCAGGCCGCCCAGCGGCTGGCGCGCGAAGTCCAGGCCGGGCACCTGCGCCCGGACGATATTACCCCCGGTTTGTTGCAGACCTGCCTGTCCACAGGCGACCTGCCGTTGCCCGACCTGTGCATCCGCACGGGCGGCGAGCGGCGTATCAGCAACTTCCTGCTCTGGCAGCTGGCTTACGCCGAGCTGTACTTCTCCGACCTGTTCTGGCCGGACTTCAAACACGACGCCATGCGCACCGCGCTGGCCGATTTCGCTTCGCGCCAGCGCCGCTTCGGTAAGACCAGCGAGCAGGTGGAAGCCGGAGCCCGTGCTTAATGCTTAAACAACGCATCATGACAGCGCTGATCCTGTTGCCGATCGCCCTGTGCGGTTTCTTCCTGCTCGACGGCGGCGCGTTTGCCCTGTTCATCGGCCTGGTGGTGACCCTGGGTGGTTGGGAGTGGGCCCGTCTGGCCGGTTTTGAAGCCCAGTCTGCACGCGTGGCCTTCGCCGCCGTGGTGGCGGCGGCCTTGTTCTTCCTGTATCTGTCGCCTGCCCTGGCGCCTTTCGTGCTGGCGGCAGCGCTGATCTGGTGGGGGGTAGCCACGTACCTGGTGCTGACGTTCCCGGGTACCAGCGAGCACTGGTCCAGTGTGGCCTGCAAGCTGTTGATCGGCCTGCTCATCCTGCTGCCCGCGTGGCAGGGCCTGGTGCTGATCAAGGCGCAGGGCCAGGGTAATTGGCTGATTCTGGCGGTGATGGTGCTGGTCTGGGCCGCCGACATTGGCGCCTACTTCTCCGGCAGGGCCTTCGGCAAGCGCAAGCTGGCCCCGCAGGTCAGCCCGGGCAAGAGCTGGGCCGGCTTCTACGGCGGCATGGCCGTGAGCCTGGTCATTACCCTGGTGGTCGGCCAGGTGCGCCACTGGGGGTTCGGCGAAACCCTGCTGTGCCTGATCGGCGCGGCCATCGTGGTGGCGCTGTCGGTGGTGGGTGACCTGACCGAAAGCATGTTCAAGCGCCGCGCCGGGATCAAGGACAGCAGCAACCTGCTGCCTGGCCATGGCGGTATCCTCGACCGTATCGACAGCCTTACCGCGGCCATTCCGGTGTTCGCGGTGCTGCTGTGGGCGGCCAATTGGAGCGCGCTGTGAGCAAGCCTCAACTGATCACCGTGCTGGGAGCCACCGGTTCCATCGGCCTGAGCACGCTGGATGTGGTTGCACGCCACCCTGAGCGCTACCAGGTGTTTGCCCTCAGCGGGTTCTCGCGCCTGGACGAGTTGCTGGCCTTGTGCGTCAAGCACCGGCCCCGGTGCGTGGTGGTGCCTGACGCCGCTGGCGCCCAGCGCATGCAGGCCGGCCTGCGGGCCGCGGGCCTGGCTGCCGAAGTGCTGGTGGGCGAGGAGGGGCTGTGCCAGGTGGCGGCCGACCCGAGCGTTGACGCCGTGATGGCGGCCATCGTCGGCGCGGCGGGCCTGCGCCCGACCCTGGCGGCCGTGGAAGCCGGGAAGAAAGTCTTGCTGGCCAACAAGGAAGCGCTGGTGATGTCCGGTGCCCTGTTCATGGACGCCGTGCGCCGCAGCGGCGCGGTGCTGCTGCCCATCGACAGCGAGCACAACGCGATCTTTCAGTGTCTGCCTCGGGACTTCTCCTCGGGTCTGGGCCGGGTAGGGGTGCGCCGCATCCTGCTGACGGCCAGTGGTGGACCGTTCCGCGAAACGCCGTTGGCCCAGTTGGAGCAAGTGACGCCGGAGCAGGCGTGCGCCCACCCCAACTGGTCCATGGGCCGCAAGATCTCGGTCGACTCGGCCACCATGATGAACAAGGGCCTGGAGCTGATCGAGGCGTGCTGGCTGTTCGACGCGCGGCCCCAGCAGGTCGAGGTGGTGGTACATCGCCAAAGTGTGATTCACTCCATGGTCGACTATGTCGACGGTTCGGTGCTGGCCCAGATGGGCAACCCGGACATGCGCACCCCCATCGCCCACGCCCTGTCGTGGCCTGAGCGTATCGATTCCGGGGTCGCGCCGCTGGACCTGTTCGCGGTCGGGCGCCTGGATTTCGAAGCGCCGGACGAACTGCGCTTCCCGTGCCTGCGCCTGGCGCGTCAGGCCGCGGAAGCCGGGAACAGCGCGCCGACAATGCTCAATGCTGCCAACGAAGTGGCGGTGGCGGCATTTCTCGAGCGGCGCATCCGTTATCCGGAGATCGCGCGTATGATCGAGGATGTAGTGAGCCTGGAGCCTGTCGTTGCGCTGGATGCGCTGGATGCAGTGTTCGCCGCCGACACACGGGCAAGGGAACTGGCCGGGCAATGGTTGAATCGCCACGGGCGCTGATCGCGCGGTGTGCCTGCGCACCGCTTGATCCGCGCCGCGACGCAATTCGGAGAGAGTTATGAGTGCGCTCTACATGATTGTCGGTACCCTGGTGGCATTGGGTGTACTGGTCACCTTTCACGAATTCGGCCATTTTTGGGTCGCGCGCCGCTGTGGCGTGAAGGTGCTGCGGTTTTCCGTGGGCTTCGGCATGCCGCTGCTGCGCTGGCATGACCGCCAGGGCACCGAATACGTCGTGGCGGCCATCCCGCTGGGCGGTTACGTGAAGATGCTCGACGAGCGCGAGGGCGAGGTGCCGGCCGAACAGCTGGACCAGGCCTTCAACCGCAAGCGCGTAGGGCAGCGTATCGCCATCGTGGCCGCGGGCCCGGTGGCCAATTTCCTGCTGGCCCTGTTTTTCTTCTGGGTACTGGCCATGCTGGGCAGCCAGCAGGTACGCCCGGTCATCGGCAGCGTCGAAGCGGGCAGCATCGCGGCGACGGCGGGGTTGCCAGCCAACGCTGAAATCGTCTCCGTGGATGGCGAAGCCACGAGCGGCTGGTCCCAGGTAAACCTGCAGTTGGTGCGTCGCCTGGGCGAAAGTGGCTCGTTGCAGATCAATGTGCGCCCACAGGGTTCTTCGGCGGATGAGCCGCACACCCTGACGCTGGATCATTGGCTGCAAGGTACCGATGAACCAGACCCCATTCGTTCCCTGGGTATCCGGCCATGGCGCCCGGCGCTGGAACCGGTGCTGGCCGAGCTCGATCCGAAGGGGCCGGCCCAGGCCGCCGGTCTGAAAACCGGCGACCGCCTGCTGGCGCTCGACGGCAAGGCGCTGGGTGACTGGCAGCAAGTGGTGGACCAGGTGCGCGAGCGCCCGGACGCCAAGGTCACCCTGCGCGTGCAGCGTGATGACCAGCAACTGGAAGTGCCAGTGACCTTGGCTTCGCGCGGCGAAGGCAAGGAGGCCGCGGGTTACCTGGGCGCGGGTGTGAAGGCCGTGCAATGGCCGGCCGAGATGACCCGCGAGGTCCGCTACGGCCCACTCGCCGCGATCGGCGAGGGCGCCAGCCGCACCTGGACCATGAGCGTGCTGACCCTTGATTCGCTGAAGAAAATGCTGTTCGGCGAGCTCTCGGTAAAAAACTTGAGTGGACCGATAACCATTGCTAAAGTGGCGGGCGCTTCAGCCCAGTCGGGCGTTGGGGATTTCCTGAATTTCCTCGCCTACCTGAGCATTAGCCTGGGGGTTCTGAATTTGCTGCCCATCCCCGTGTTGGATGGGGGGCACTTGTTGTTCTACCTGATCGAATGGGTGCGTGGTCGCCCGGTGTCGGATCGGGTACAGGGTTGGGGGATCCAGATCGGTATCAGTTTGGTAGTCGGGGTGATGTTGCTTGCCCTGATCAACGATTTGGGTCGACTGTAAAGCTTCGCTCAATTGCGAACCTGCCGCCTTTGCGGCAGTTTGCTTATTGCCAGTTGGAATAAGAAAGGACTTCATGAAACGTCTGCTGCTTACTGCGGTTCTTGCCGCATTGATGGTCACCGAAGTTCACGCCGAGTCCTTCAAAATCTCTGATATTCGTGTCAACGGCTTGCAGCGGGTATCCGCCGGCAGCGTGTTTGGTGCCTTGCCATTGAACGTGGGCGACGAAGCGGATGATCGACGCCTGGTGGATTCCACTCGCGCGCTGTTCAAGACCGGTTTCTTTCAAGATATCCAGCTGGGCCGCGACGGCAACGTCCTGGTTATCAGTGTAGTCGAGCGCCCGTCCGTCTCCAGTATCGAGATCGAAGGCAACAAGGCCATCAGCACCGAAGACCTGATGAAAGGGCTCAAGCAGTCCGGTCTTGCCGAGGGCGAGATCTTCCAGCGCGCCACCCTTGAAGGTGTGCGTAACGAGTTGCAGCGCCAGTACGTGGCCCAGGGCCGTTATTCGGCTACCGTGGACGCCGACGTGGTGCCGCAGCCGCGCAACCGCGTGAGCCTGAAGATCAAGATCAACGAAGGTACCGTCGCCGCCATCCAGCACATCAACGTGGTGGGCAACACGGTATTCTCCGAAGACGACCTGACCGATCAATTCCAGCTCAAGACCACCAACTGGTTGTCGTTCTTCAAGAACGACGACAAGTACGCCCGTGAAAAACTGTCGGGTGACCTTGAGCGCCTGCGTTCCTACTACCTGGACCGCGGCTACATCAACATGGACATCACCTCCACCCAGGTGTCCATTACCCCGGACAAGAAAAGCGTCTACATCACGGTCAACATCAACGAAGGCCAGAAGTACAACGTTCGTGACGTCAAGCTGTCCGGCGACCTGAAGGTACCGGAAGACCAGGTCAAGGCCCTGCTGCTCGTGCAGAAAGGCCAGGTATTCTCGCGCAAGCTGATGACCACCACCTCGGAACTGATCACCCGCCGCCTGGGTAACGACGGCTACACCTTCGCCAACGTCAACGGCGTGCCGACCCCCCATGACGATGATCACACCGTGGACATCACCTTCGTGGTCGACCCGGGCAAGCGCGCCTACGTGAACCGCATCAACTACCGCGGCAACACCAAGACCGACGACAAGGTACTGCGCCGCGAAATGCGCCAGATGGAAGGTGGCTGGGCGTCGACCTACCTCATCGACCAATCCAAGACCCGTCTGGAACGCCTGGGCTACTTCAAGGAAGTCAACGTCGAGACCCCGGCTGTTCCGGGCGTGGATGACCAGGTCGACGTGAACTACTCCGTGGAAGAGCAAGCCTCCGGTTCGATCACCGCCAGCGTCGGTTTCGCCCAGAGCGCCGGCCTGATCCTGGGTGGTTCGATCAGCCAGAGCAACTTCCTGGGTACTGGTAACAAGGTGTCCATCGGCCTGACCAAGTCCGAATACCAGACCCGCTACAACTTCAGCTACGTCGACCCGTACTTCACGCCGGACGGTGTCAGCCTGGGTTACAACGCGTTCTACCGCAAGACCGACTACAGCGACCTTGACGTCGATATCTCCAGCTACTCGGTCGACAGCTACGGCGCCGGCATGACGTTCGGCTACCCGATCAGCGAAACGTCGCGCATGACCTATGGCTTGACGCTGCAGCGCGATACCATCAGTACCGGCGACTACACCGTTCAAGAGATATCCGACTTCATCGAGAAGGAAGGTAATAGTTTCACCAACCTGAAGGCATCGGTAGGCTGGTCTGATTCGACCCTTAACAAAGGCACGCTACCTACCCGTGGTCACTCGCAAAGCCTGACGTTGGAGACAACCACGCCGGGCAGTGACCTGTCGTTCTACAAGATCGACTACCGTGGCCAGCTGTTCGCCCCGATCACCGATACCTATACGCTGCGCCTGCACTCTGAACTGGGCTACGGTGACGGCTTCGGCGACACCCACGGGCTGCCGTTCTACGAGAACTACTATGCCGGTGGTTTCAACTCGGTTCGTGGTTTCAAGGACAGTACCCTGGGCCCACGTAGTACGCCGAGCAAGCTCGATCCTGTACGCGGCACCTTGGAAGATCCGGACCAGGATCCTGAAGCTTTTGGTGGTAACGTCCTGATTACCGGTGGTGCGGAAGTTCTGTTCCCGATGCCGTTCGTCAAAGACCAGCGTTCGCTCCGTACGTCGCTGTTCCTGGACATGGGTAGCACGTTCGATACCAACTGCTCCAAGACTTCTCAGGCCTGCTCCAGTGTCGACTTCTCGCAAATGGCCGCCTCCGTCGGTCTGGGCGTGACCTGGGTCACCGCATTGGGTCCTCTGAGCTTCAGCCTGGCGACGCCGATCAAGAAGCCAGACTATTCCGAAACCCAGATCTTCCAATTCTCCCTGGGCCAGACCTTCTAAGGTCTGCCCAACCGACATCAGTTTCTGTAGGAGTGCATCGTGCGTAAGTTGACTCAAATGGTTCTTCTGGCTGCCACCCTGGCTGCCACCGCTACCCCCGCGTTCGCTGACATGAAAATTGCCGTGCTGAACTATCAGATGGCTCTGCTGGAGTCTGATGCGGCCAAGCAATACGCCGTGGACGCCGAGAAGAAATTCGGCCCGCAACTGACCAAGCTCAAGGCACTGGAAAGCAGCGCCAAGGGTATCCAGGACCGTCTGGTAAGCGGCGGCGACAAGCTGCCACAAGGCGACCGCGAGAAGCTGGAGCTGGACTTCAAGCAAAAGGCCCGCGACTTCCAGTTCCAGTCCAAGGAGCTGAACGAAGCCAAGGCCAATGCTGACCGTGACATGCTCAAGCAGCTGAAACCCAAGTTGGACGGCGCCG
Source organism: Pseudomonas sp. RIT-To-2 (assembly GCF_029623465.1). Lineage (NCBI taxonomy): Bacteria > Pseudomonadati > Pseudomonadota > Gammaproteobacteria > Pseudomonadales > Pseudomonadaceae > Pseudomonas > Pseudomonas sp. RIT-To-2. Next base: position 119,937 of record NZ_JAPYKM010000009.1, read on the forward strand.
TTGAAGAAGTCATCAAGAATGGCGGCTTCGACCTGGTGCTCGAGCGCGGCGCAGTGATCGATGTCAAACCGCAATACGACATCACTCGCCAAGTCATCGAGCGCATGAACAAAGCGCGCTGATCATGACTGCAACCCTGAAACTCGGCCAGTTGGCCGAGTTCCTCGGTGCCACCCTGCGGGGCAGCGAGGACACCGACATCACTGGGCTGGCGACTCTTCAAGAGGCCGGCCCAAGTCAGTTGAGCTTCCTGGCAAACCCCCAGTACCGCAAATTCCTGCCTGACTGCAAGGCGGCCGCCGTGCTGCTCAAGGCGGCGGACGCGGAAGGCTACGAAGGGGCGGCGCTTGTCGTGCCCGACCCGTACCTGGCCTATGCCCGGGTTTCCCACTTGTTCGACCCCAAGCCAAAGGCTGCGGCCGGCATTCATGCCAGCGCGGTGGTCGCGCCTGATGCCGTGGTCGACCCAACGGCCAGCATCGGTGCCTTCGCGGTCATCGAAAGTGGCGCGCAGATCGGCGCCGGTACCACCATTGGTGCGCACTGCTTCATTGGTGCCCGTTGCGTGGTCGGCGAAGGCGGCTGGCTTGCTCCGCGCGTGACCCTGTACCACGACGTGCGCATCGGCAAACGGGTGGTCGTGCAGTCTGGCGCGGTGCTGGGCGGTGAAGGCTTCGGCTTCGCCAACCAGAAAGGCGTGTGGAACAAGATCGCCCAGGTCGGCGGCGTGAGCATTGGCGATGACGTGGAAATCGGCGTCAATACCGCGGTGGACCGCGGTGCCCTGGCCGACACGGTCATCGGCAACGGCGTCAAGCTCGACAACCAGATCCAGATCGCCCACAACGTGCAGATCGGCGACAACACCGCCATGGCCGCGTGCGTCGGTATTTCCGGCAGCACCAGAATCGGCAAGAACTGCATGCTCGCCGGCGGCGTCGGCCTGGTAGGCCACATCGACATCTGTGACGGTGTGTTCATTACCGGCATGACCATGGTGACCCATTCCATCACCGAGCCAGGAGCGTATTCCTCGGGCACGGCGATGCAGCCAGCGGGTGAATGGCGCAAGAGCGCGGCTCGCCTGCGACAGATCGACGACATGTTCCGTCGCCTGAAACAGGTAGAAAAGCGCGTCCAGTCCGTGACCCCGGACGACAAAGCATCATCTGATGGCTGATACCATTTCCATATCAAGTGTGCACAGCCGCTAAACTGCCTCCTTGATTTGCAATAGGAGTGCTGCGCGTCAGTCGCGCGCTCCCTATCTTTTATACAGGCTTCCCCCCGAAATGATGGACATCAACGAGATTCGCGAATACCTGCCTCACCGTTACCCGTTCCTGCTGGTGGACCGGGTAGTGGAGCTGGACGTCGAGGCACAGCGCATTCGCGCCTACAAGAATGTCAGCATCAACGAGCCATTCTTCAACGGCCACTTCCCTGCGCACCCGATCATGCCGGGCGTGCTGATCATCGAGGCAATGGCCCAGGCAGCTGGTATTCTTGGTTTCAAGATGCTGGACGTGAAGCCGGCTGACGGTACCCTGTACTACTTCGTGGGTTCGGACAAGCTGCGTTTCCGTCAGCCGGTGCTGCCGGGTGACCAGCTGATCCTGGAAGCCAAGTTCATCAGCTGCAAGCGTCAGATCTGGAAATTCGAGTGCCAGGCCTCGGTGGACGGCAAGCCGGTATGCTCGGCTGAAATCATCTGTGCGGAACGCAAACTATGAGTTTGATTGACCCTCGCGCCATCATCGACCCTTCGGCCATTCTGGCTGACGGCGTCGAGGTCGGCCCTTGGTCGATCATCGGCGCTGGCGTGGAAATCGGCGAGGGGACGGTCATCGGCCCCCACGTGATTCTCAAGGGGCCGACCAGAATCGGTAAGCACAACCGCATCTACCAGTTTTCCTCGGTAGGCGAAGATACCCCTGACCTGAAGTACAAGGGCGAAGACACGCGCCTGGTCATCGGTGACCACAACGTCATTCGCGAAGGCGTGACCATTCACCGCGGTACCATTCAGGACCGCGCTGAAACCACCCTGGGTGACCATAACCTGATCATGGCCTATGCCCACATCGGCCACGACAGCGTCATCGGCAACCACTGCATCCTGGTCAACAACACCGCGCTGGCTGGCCACGTGCACGTGGACGACTGGGCGATTCTGTCAGGTTTCACCCTGGTGCATCAGTACTGCCATATCGGCACCCACAGCTTTTCCGGCATGGGTACCGCCATCGGCAAGGACGTGCCCGCGTACGTCACCGTGTTCGGCAACCCGGCCGAAGCCCGTAGCATGAACTTCGAAGGCATGCGCCGCCGTGGTTTCAGTGACGAGGTCATTCATGCGCTGCGTAGGGCCTACAAGGTGGTATACCGCCAGGGCCTGACCGTGGAGCAGGCCATCGCCGAGCTGGCCGAGCCGGCTGCCCAATACCCGGAAGTGGACGTGTTCCTGCGCTCCATCCAGACCTCGACGCGCGGCATTACCCGCTGATGGCATTGCCAGGCAAACTGCGCGTCGCCCTGGTGGCGGGCGAGGCCAGTGGTGACATCCTGGGTGCTGGCCTCATGCAGGCACTCAAGGCCCGGCACCCGGACATCGAGTTCATGGGCGTGGGCGGGCCACTGATGGAAGCCCAGGGGCTGGTCTCCGAGTTTCCCATGGAGCGCCTGGCCGTGATGGGGCTGGTGGAAGTGCTGGGGCGCCTGCGTGAGTTGCTGGGGCGCCGCAAGCAACTGATCCAGACCCTGATCGAGCGCAAGCCCGACGTCTTCATCGGCATCGACGCACCGGACTTCAACCTGACCCTGGAGCTGAAACTGCGCCAGGCCGGGATCAAGACCGTGCATTACGTCAGCCCTTCCGTCTGGGCCTGGCGGCAGAAGCGGGTGCTGAAGATCCGCGAGGGCTGCGACCTGATGCTCACGCTGTTGCCTTTCGAGGCGCGGTTCTATGATGAGAAGGGCGTGCCGGTGCGGTTTGTCGGCCACCCCCTGGCCGACACCATCCCGTTGCAGGCCGACAAGGCCCAGGCCCGCGCCGAACTGGCCCTGCCAGGCACTGGCCCGGTGGTGGCGCTGATGCCCGGCAGCCGTGGCGGTGAGGTCGGGCGACTGGGCGAGCTGTTCCTGGACGCTGCCCAGCGCCTGCTGGCCCTGCGCCCCGACGTGCGCTTCGTGGTGCCGTGCGCCAACGCTACGCGCCGCGCCCAGCTGGAGACCATGCTGGTCGGCCGCGACCTGCCCCTGACGTTGCTGGATGGCCAGTCCCATCGCGCGCTGGCGGCCTGCGACGCGGTCTTGATCGCTTCTGGCACCGCCACCCTGGAAGCGCTGCTGTACAAGCGCCCCATGGTGGTCGCCTATCGCCTGGCAGGCCTGACTTACTGGATCCTCAAGCGGCTGGTGAAAAGCCCTTACGTGTCGCTGCCCAACCTGTTGGCCCAGCGCATGCTGGTGCCCGAGTTGCTGCAAGACGCCGCTACTCCCCAGGCCCTGGTCGATCATTTGCTACCCTTGCTGGAAGGGGGTGAAGTGCAGACCCAGGGCTTCGATGACATTCACCGCACCTTGCGTCGCGATGCCTCCAACCAGGCCGCCGACGGGGTGCTGGCACTGCTGGCGAAACAATGAGCAACCAATTGCAAATGGGCCTGGACTACACCCTGGTCGAAGACCTGGTGGCCGGTGTCGACGAAGTCGGCCGTGGCCCCCTGTGTGGCGCCGTGGTCACCGCGGCGGTGATCCTGGACCCGAACCGGCCTATCCTGGGGCTCAATGACTCCAAGAAGCTCACCGAAGCCAAGCGCGAGAAACTCTACGACGAGATCTGCGAAAAGGCCCTGAGCTGGTGCATTGCCCGCGCCGAGGTCGACGAAATCGACGAACTGAACATCCTGCACGCCACCATGCTGGCCATGCAGCGCGCGGTGGAGGGCCTGCACGTGACGCCGAAACTGGCGTTGATCGACGGCAACCGCTGCCCGAAACTGGCGGTGCCCAGCGCTCCCGTGGTGCAGGGCGATGCCAAGGTGCCGGCCATCGCCGCTGCCTCGATCCTGGCCAAGGTGAGCCGTGACCGGGAGATGGCTGCGTTTGAGCTGATCTATCCCGGCTACGGCATGGGTGGGCACAAAGGGTACCCGACGCCCGCTCATCTGGAAGCGTTGGCGCGTCTGGGGCCTACGCCTATTCATCGGCGCTCGTTTGCGCCTGTTCGTCAGGCTTATGAGGCGCGGGCGATGCTGGATGCTGACCTGGCGGATAGCTGACAGCCGCAGCCGTTGCCTCTGTTGTGTGCCAGGCCATGCACAGCCACCCCACCGCACATCCTCAAACCAACCCCATTACGCTACAATCCCGCTTTTGTTGTTTTGTGCACCCATAGGATCACCATGTCGGTTTCTTTCGTTCATCTTCGCCTGCACACCGAATATTCCCTGGTCGATGGCCTGGTGCGCATCAAGCCCCTGATCAAGGCCCTGACCGGTATGAACATGCCGGCGGTGGCGGTCACCGACCAGAACAACATGTGCTCGCTGGTCAAGTTCTACAAGACGGCCATGGGCGGCGGCATCAAGCCGATCTGCGGTGCCGACCTGTGGCTGGCCAACAAGGATGCCGACGGCCCGCTGAGCCGCATCAGCCTCTTGGCCATGAACGCCCAGGGCTACCGCAACATCACCGAGCTGATCTCCCGCGGTTTCATCGATGGCCAGCGCAACGGCCAGGTGATCATCGAGCGCGAGTGGGTGGCCGAGGCCAGCGAGGGCGTCATCTGCCTCTCCGCGGCCAAGGAAGGTGAGATCGGCATGTCGCTACTGGGCGGCAACCCCCAGGACGCCGAGGCGCTGCTGCAGGAGTGGATGTCGGTGTTCCCCAGCCGCTTCTACGTGGAAGTCCAGCGTACCAACCGCACCAACGACGAAGAATACCTGCACGCCGCCGTGGCCCTGGCCGACAAGTGCGGCGCACCGCTGGTGGCCACCAACGACGTGCGCTTCATCCGCCAGGAAGACTTCGAGGCCCACGAGACCCGCGTGTGCATCGGTGAAGGCCGGGCGCTGGATGACCCGCGCCGCAACAAGAACTACAGCGACCAGCAGTACCTGAAAAGCGCCGAAGAAATGCACGCGCTGTTCAGCGACCTGCCCGAGGCGCTGGAAAACACCGTCGAGATCGCCAAGCGCTGCAACATCGACGTCAAGCTGGGCAAGCACTTCCTGCCCGACTACCCGATTCCCGATGGCATGACCATCGACGAGTACTTCCGCAAGGTCTCGTTCGACGGCCTGGAGGAACGCTTGTCGGTGCTGCTGCCACGCGACACCACCGAAGACTACGAAGCCAAGCGCCAGGTCTACGTGGACCGGCTGAATTTCGAGCTGGATATCATCATCCAGATGGGCTTCCCCGGTTACTTCCTGATCGTGATGGACTTCATCCAGTGGGCCAAGAGCAACGGCGTGCCGGTAGGCCCAGGCCGGGGTTCGGGTGCCGGTTCCCTGGTGGCCTACGTGCAGAAGATCACCGACCTCGACCCGCTGGAATACGACCTGCTGTTCGAACGTTTCCTCAACCCGGAGCGGGTTTCCATGCCCGACTTCGACGTCGACTTCTGCATGGACGGCCGCGACCGCGTAATTGATTACGTGGCCGAGAAATACGGCCGCAACGCCGTGAGCCAGATCATCACCTTCGGTTCCATGGCCGCCAAGGCGGTGGTGCGTGACGTGGCGCGGGTGCAGGGCAAGTCCTATGGCCTGGCCGACCGCCTGTCGAAGATGATCCCGTTCGAAGTGGGCATGACCCTGGAAAAGGCCTACGAGCAGGAAGAAATCCTGCGTGACTTCCTCAAGGTCGACGAGGAAGCGGCCGAGATCTGGGAGATGGCCCGCAAGCTCGAAGGCATCACCCGTAACGTCGGCAAGCACGCCGGTGGCGTGGTGATCGCGCCCACCAAGCTGACCGACTTCTCGCCCATTTATTGCGACGAAGCCGGCGACGGCCTGGTGACCCAGTTCGACAAGGACGATGTGGAGGCGGCCGGCCTGGTGAAGTTCGACTTCCTCGGCCTGCGTACCCTGACCATCATCGACTGGGCGCTGAAGACCATCAACCGCGACCGCGCCAAGGTGGGCGAGGAGCCGCTGGACATTGCGTTCATTCCGCTGGACGACAAGCCCACCTACAGCCTGCTGCAGAAGGCCGAGACCACCGCGGTATTCCAGCTTGAATCGCGCGGCATGAAAGAGCTGATCAAAAAGCTCAAGCCCGACTGCCTGGAAGACCTTATCGCACTGGTGGCACTGTTCCGCCCGGGCCCGTTGCAATCGGGCATGGTGGACGACTTCATCAACCGCAAGCACGGCCGTGCCGAGCTTGCGTACCCGCACTCCGATTACCAGTACGAAGGCCTCAAGCCGGTACTGGCGCCTACCTACGGCATCATCCTGTACCAGGAACAGGTGATGCAGATCGCCCAGGTGATGGCGGGCTACACCCTGGGTGGTGCGGACATGCTGCGTCGGGCCATGGGTAAAAAGAAACCCGAGGAAATGGCCAAGCAACGTGGCGGCTTCATTGAAGGTTGCGCCACCAACAACATCGACCCGGACCTGGCCGGCAACATCTTCGACCTGGTGGAAAAGTTCGCCGGCTACGGCTTCAACAAATCCCACTCCGCCGCCTATGGCTTGGTCTCGTACCAGACCGCCTGGCTGAAAGCCCATTACCCGGCGCCGTTCATGGCCGCGGTGCTGTCGGCGGACATGCACAACACCGACAAGGTCGTGACCTTGATCGAGGAAGTGCGCACCATGAAGCTGCGCCTCGATGCGCCGGACGTGAACGCCTCGGAGTTCAAGTTCACGGTGAACGACGAAGGCCGCATCATCTATGGCCTGGGCGCGATCAAGGGCGTGGGCGAAGGCCCGGTGGAAGCCATCACCGAGGCTCGCCAGGCTGGCCCCTTCAAGGACCTGTTCGACTTCTGCGAGCGCATCGACCTCAAGCGTGTGAACAAGCGCACTTTGGATGGCCTGATCCGCAGTGGTGCCCTGGACCGCCTGGGGCCGTACTTCCATGATGAGTCCAAGGCCTACCTTGCCAACATCGACCGCAACCGCGCAGTGTTGCTGGCGGCCATGGAAGAAGCCATCAAGGCGGCCGAGCAGACCGCGCGCACCCATGACAGCGGCCACTCGGACCTGTTCGGCGGGCTGTTCGTGGAGGCGGATGCCGACGTCTATGCCAGCCACCGCAAGGCCAAGGAACTGACCCTCAAGGAACGCCTGCGCGGCGAGAAGGAAACCCTGGGCCTGTACCTCACCGGTCACCCGATCGACGAGTACGAAGGCGAAATCCGCCGCTTCGCCCGTCAGCGCATCATCGACCTCAAGCCGGCTCGCGGTGCGCAGACGGTGGCGGGCATGGTCATCAACCTGCGGGTCATGAAGAACAAGAAGGGCGACAAGATGGGCTTCATCACCCTCGACGATCGCTCCGCGCGTATCGAGGCGTCGCTGTTCGCCGATGCCTTCATGGCCGCCCAGTCGCTGCTGCAGACCGATGCCATGGTGGTGGTGGAGGGGGAGGTCAGCAACGATGATTTTTCCGGTGGCCTGCGCCTGCGGGTCAACCGCGTGATGACCATGGAAGATGCGCGCACCAACCTGGCCGAGAGCCTGCGCCTGAAGGTGCACGCTGACGCGCTGAAGGGCGACCGCCTGAGCTGGCTGGGTGACCTGTGCAAGCGCCACCGCGGCGCCTGCCCGATCACCATGGAGTACACCGGCCCTGACGCCAAGGCCTTGCTGCAGTTTGGCGAGGACTACCGCATCGACCCGGGTGATGGTTTGATTCAAGCCCTGCGTGACCAGTTCGGGCGTGAGAACGTCTTCCTGCAATATCGTTGAGCCAGTCAAAGGTGACTAGACTCGACCCAGATCGTTAAACTCGACCTCAATGCGCCCTTTCCCGTATGGTAGGGCGCCTAACGGATCAACCGGCCGGCCGCTTGGCCGTCGACCCAAGACGGATGCCTATGAACCCGAATTTTCTTGATTTCGAACAGCCGATCGCTGACCTGCAAGCCAAGATCGAAGAACTGCGCCTGGTCGGCAACGACAACTCGCTGAACATCAGCGACGAGATCTCGCGCCTGCAAGACAAGAGCAGCACCCTGACCGAAAGCATTTTCGGCAACCTGACCAGCTGGCAGATCGCGCGCATGGCGCGTCACCCGCGCCGTCCGTACACCCTGGACTACATCCAGCACATCTTCACCGAGTTCGATGAGCTGCACGGCGACCGTCACTTCTCCGACGACGCCGCCATCGTCGGCGGCATCGCGCGCCTGGACGACCAGCCGGTGATGGTCATCGGCCATCAGAAAGGCCGTGAAGTGCGCGAGAAGGTTCGCCGCAACTTCGGCATGCCGCGCCCTGAAGGCTACCGCAAGGCGTGCCGCCTGATGGAAATGGCCGAACGCTTCAAGATGCCTATCCTGACCTTCATCGATACCCCGGGCGCGTACCCTGGCATCGATGCCGAAGAGCGCAACCAGAGCGAAGCCATCGCCTGGAACCTGCGTGTCATGGCGCGCCTGAAAACCCCTATCATCGCCACCGTGATCGGTGAAGGTGGTTCGGGCGGCGCACTGGCCATCGGCGTGTGCGACCAGTTGAACATGCTGCAGTACTCCACCTACGCGGTGATCTCGCCGGAAGGCTGCGCCTCGATCCTGTGGAAGACCGCCGAGAAAGCCCCGGATGCTGCCGAGGCCATGGGCATCACGGCCGAGCGCCTCAAAGGCCTGGGCATTGTCGACAAGGTCATCCAAGAGCCGCTGGGCGGCGCCCACCGTGACCCGGCCGCTGCTTCGGCCTTGATCCGCAAGGAACTGGCCTCGCAACTGGCCATGCTCAAGGAACTGGACATGGACGCGCTGCTCAAGCGCCGCTATGACCGCCTGATGAGCTACGGTCTGTAAGCAACGCCCCTCGCCACGGCTTCCCGCTGGCCGCGCCCTTGCCCCGCGGAGTGTCAGGCGCAACGCGTAAAGGCTGACGCGGCCAGACGACCCCTGTAGCAGCGGACCTGGCCGCGTCCTGGCCCCGCGGAGTGTCAGGCATGCCGAGTAAAGGCTGACGCGGCCAGGTCCGCTGCTACGGGCCGTGGCCGCGTCAGGGCCAGCACAGAACGGGAGCCTGAAATGACCCACGCCATGCTCCATCGCCTCGCGCCCTGGCGCACCGCCCCTCGCTGGCATATCGCGCTCTCCGGCGGCCTCGACTCCACCGTCCTGCTGCACCAGCTGGCCACCCTGGCCCGTACCGAAGTCCTTCCCCCGCTGCACGCCATTCACGTCCACCACGGCCTTCAGGCCGCCGCCGACGCCTGGCCGCTGCATTGCCAGCGCCTGTGTGACGCCCTGGGCGTGCCGCTGACCGTGATGCCTGTCCAGGTCACCTCGGGCGCCAGCCTGGAAGCCGCTGCCCGCAGCGCGCGCTACCAGGCATTCGAGCAGGCGCTCGCCGCAGGCGACGTGCTGTTCACCGGCCAGCACCGTGATGACCAGGCCGAAACCCTGCTGTTTCGCCTGCTCCGCGGCGCCGGTGTGCGTGGCCTGGCGGCCATGGCTGGCGAGCGGCCTCTGGGCCAGGGCCGGCTGGTGCGGCCGTTGTTGCAAGCGTCCCGCGCCGAATTGGAGGCCTATGCCCAGGTGCACCAGCTCGACTGGGTTGACGATCCCTCCAACACCGATACCCGCTTCGCCCGCAATTACCTGCGCCACGAGATCGTGCCGGTGATTACCCGGCGCTGGCCCCAGGCCGCGCAAACCTTCGCCCGTGCCGCCAGCCATCTGGCCGAGGCGCAAGGGTTGCTGTCGGAGCTGGCGGCGGATGATCTGCGTGCCGCTGCCACGCCGAGCGCGTTCCCCTGGTTGCCCGTGCCGTCGCTGGCGCTGGCGCCGCTGCTTGCACTGTCCGAGCCCCGCCAGCGCAATGCCTTGCAGCACTGGTTGGCAGGCTTCACCCGCTTGCCGGATACCCAGCATTGGGCTGGCTGGGCCAGCCTGCGCGACGCCGCGCCGTCGGCGACGCCGGTGTGGGTTCTGGGGGACGGCCGCCTGTTGCGTGCCGGTGGTCGGTTGTGGTGGTTGAATGAGGTGTGGCGGGCAGAGCCCCAGGGCGTGGTCGACTGGCCGCTGGTTGGGGAACCCCTGGAGTTGCCCGGCAACGGCCAGGTGCGCCTGTGCGGCCTGGCGCCGCAGGGCAGGGTGCAGGTGCGCTACCGCCAAGGCGGTGAAGTACTGCAGGCAGCCGGCCGTGGCCACCGCGACCTCAAGCGCCTGCTCAATGAAACCGGGCTGCCGCCCTTCGTGCGCGGGCGCCTGCCACTGTTGTTCGTAGATGGCCAATTGACTGCCGTGGCGAACCTGCCAGCCATTGGCGGCAACGGCGTGGATTTGCACTGGCTGCCACCGACGAACGCACAACGTTTGAGATGAAAGCCTGTTTCCGGTAGACTACGCTCCCTTCTTGATACAACTTCTGTGCTTGCCCAGCAAACACGGCGGTTGCCGATTGCCAAACCGTTTTTGGCCGTCGGGGGCTTCGGCCTTCCTTCGCTTTCCCCGGCGGCTCTGACCGCTTTAACGCAGACTTCTAGGGTTTTTCATGACGCGCTACATCTTCGTCACGGGCGGTGTTGTTTCTTCATTGGGGAAAGGCATTGCTTCGGCATCTTTGGCGGCCATCCTGGAGGCGCGGGGGCTTAAGGTCACCATGCTGAAGCTGGATCCGTACATCAACGTCGATCCGGGCACCATGAGCCCCTTCCAGCACGGTGAAGTGTTCGTCACGCACGACGGCGCCGAGACCGACCTGGACCTTGGCCACTACGAGCGGTTCATCCGCACGACCATGACCCAGAACAACAACTTCACCACCGGCCGCGTGTACGAGCACGTGCTGCGCAAGGAGCGCCGTGGTGACTACCTGGGCGCTACCATCCAGGTGATCCCGCACATCACCGACGAAATCAAGCGCCGCATCATCAAGGGCGCCGGCGATGCCGACGTGGCCATGGTCGAGATCGGTGGCACCGTGGGTGACATCGAGTCGCAACCGTTCCTGGAGGCCATCCGCCAGCTGCGTGTGGAGATCGGTTCCAAGCGGGCGATGCTGATGCACCTGACCCTGGTTCCGTATATCGCCACCGCTGGCGAGACCAAGACCAAGCCTACCCAGCACTCGGTCAAGGAACTGCGCTCCATCGGCCTGCAGCCTGACGTGCTGATCTGCCGTTCCGACCACCACGTGGACGTGTCCTCGCGCCGCAAGATCGCGTTGTTCACCAACGTCGAAGAGCGCGCGGTCATCTCCCTGGAAGATGCCGACACCATCTACAAGATCCCTGGCATGCTGCACGCCCAGGGCCTGGATGACTTCGTCGTCGAGCGCTTCGGCCTGCAGTGTGGCGGTGCCGACCTGTCCGAGTGGGACAAGGTCGTCGACGCCAAGCTCAACCCCGAGCATGAAGTGACCATCGCCATGGTCGGCAAGTACATGGAACTGCTGGACGCGTACAAGTCGCTGATCGAGGCCATGAGCCATGCGGGCATCAGCAACCGTACCAAGGTCAACCTGCGCTACATCGATTCCGAAGACATCGAGAACCAGGGTACCGGCCTGCTGGAAGGCGCCGATGCTATCCTGGTGCCGGGCGGCTTCGGTCTGCGTGGCGTGGAGGGCAAGATCACTGCCGTGCAGTACGCTCGCGAGAACAAGGTGCCTTACCTGGGCATCTGCCTGGGCATGCAAGTGGCGGTCATCGAGTTCGCCCGTAACGTCATGGGCTGGAAAGACGCCAACTCCACCGAGTTCGACCGCACCAGCGGCCACCCGGTCGTGGGCCTGATCACCGAGTGGGAAGACGCCACCGGCGCCGTCGAAACCCGTACCGAAGCCTCCGACCTGGGCGGCACCATGCGCCTGGGCGCTCAGGACTGCCAGCTGATCAGCGGCTCCAAGGTGTACGACTGCTACGCCAAGGACGTGATCGTCGAGCGCCACCGTCACCGCTACGAGGTCAACAACAAACTGCTGCCACAGCTGATCGAAGCTGGCCTGGTGGTGTCCGGTCGCTCCGGCGACGGCGCCCTGGTGGAAGTGGTCGAAGCGAAGGACCATCCATGGTTCGTGGCCTGCCAGTTCCACCCCGAGTTCACCTCGACCCCGCGTGACGGCCACCCGCTGTTCAGCGGCTTCGTCAAGGCGGCCTTGGCTCAACATCAGAAGAAAGCCTGATCAGGGAACGAAACAGCATGGCGCAGAAAATCATCCGTGTAGGTAACATCGAGATCGCCAACGACAAGCCTTTCGTCTTGTTCGGCGGCATGAACGTGCTCGAGTCGCGCGACATGGCGATGCAGGTCTGCGAAGAATACGTGCGGGTTACCGAGAAGCTTGGTATCCCTTACGTGTTCAAGGCCAGTTTCGACAAGGCCAACCGCTCCTCCGTGACCTCTTTCCGTGGCCCTGGCCTGGAAGAGGGCATGCGTATTTTCGAAGACGTGAAGAAGGCGTTTGGCGTGCCGCTGATCACCGACGTCCACGAACCGGCCCAGGCCGCCGTGGTCGCCGAGGTCTGCGACATCATCCAGTTGCCGGCTTTCCTGTCGCGCCAGACTGACCTTGTGGTGGCCATGGCCAAGACCGGCGCGGTCATCAACATCAAGAAAGCGCAATTTCTCGCGCCTCAGGAAATGAAGCACATCCTGAACAAGTGCGAGGAAGCGGGTAACGACCAGTTGATCCTGTGCGAGCGTGGTTCAAGCTTCGGCTACAACAACCTCGTGGTGGACATGCTCGGCTTCGGCATCATGAAGGCGTTCGAATACCCGGTGTTCTTCGACGTGACCCACGCCCTGCAGATGCCTGGCGGGCGTTCCGACTCCGCCGGTGGCCGCCGTGCCCAGGTCACCGACCTGGCCAAGGCCGGTCTCAGCCAGGGCCTGGCGGGCCTGTTCCTGGAAGCCCACCCGGACCCGGACAACGCCAAGTGCGACGGCCCATGCGCCCTGCGCCTGGACAAGCTGGAACCGTTCCTGACCCAGCTCAAGGCCCTGGACGATCTGGTTAAAAGTTTTCCGACGGTAGAAACCGCGTAACAACGTTTTTCCGGTAAAGTACCTCTCGATTCACTCTGGCCCGCTCGGGCCAGAGCCTTGTCGACCGAAGGCCTGCCGCCGTATCGAGCCTTCGGCCACAACAGATTTCCCTCAGCAGTGTCGTTTTGGTCAAATTTGGAGTGCTTATAACAATGGCAAAAATCGTCGACATCAAAGGTCGTGAAGTTCTCGACTCCCGTGGCAATCCCACTGTGGAAGCCGATGTGCTTCTCGACAACGGCATCATCGGCAGCGCCTGCGCGCCGTCCGGTGCTTCCACCGGTTCGCGTGAAGCACTCGAACTGCGTGATGGCGACAAGAGCCGTTACATGGGCAAGGGCGTGCTGAAGGCCGTCGGCAACATCAACGGCCCTATCCGTGACCTGCTGCTGGGCAAGGACCCTTCTGACCAGAAGGCCCTGGACCACGCCATGATCAAGTTGGACGGCACCGAGAACAAGGCTTCGCTGGGCGCCAACGCCATCCTGGCCGTGTCCCTGGCCGCCGCCAAGGCCGCCGCCCAGGACCAGGACATTCCGCTGTACGCGCATATCGCCAACCTGAACGGCACCCCGGGTGTCTACTCCATGCCGGTGCCGATGATGAACATCATCAACGGCGGCGAGCATGCCGACAACAACGTCGACATCCAGGAATTCATGGTTCAGCCGGTGGGCGCCAAGACCTTCTCCGAAGGCCTGCGCATGGGCACCGAGATTTTTCACCACCTCAAGGCTGTGCTGAAGGCCCGTGGCCTGAACACTGCCGTGGGTGACGAGGGCGGTTTCGCGCCGAACCTGACGTCCAACGAAGACGCGCTGTCGGCTATCGCCGAAGCCGTGGCCAACGCCGGTTACAAGCTGGGCACCGACGTGACCCTGGCCCTGGACTGCGCGGCCAGCGAATTCTACGAAGACGGCGTCTACAACCTGGCGGGCGAAGGTCACACCTTCAACGCCGAAGGGTTTGCCGACTACCTGAAAGGGCTGACCGAGCGCTACCCGATCATCTCCATCGAAGATGGCCTGGACGAGTCCGACTGGGCTGGCTGGAAAGTGCTGACCGAGAAGCTGGGTGACAAGGTGCAACTGGTCGGTGACGACCTGTTCGTGACCAACACCAAGATCCTCAAGGAAGGTATCGACAAGCACATCGCCAACTCGATCCTGATCAAGTTCAACCAGATCGGTACCCTGACCGAAACCCTGGAAGCCATCCAGATGGCCAAGGCAGCCGGTTACACCGCGGTCATTTCGCACCGTTCGGGCGAAACCGAAGACTCCACCATCGCCGACCTGGCCGTGGGCACCGCTGCTGGCCAGATCAAGACCGGCTCGCTGTGCCGCTCCGACCGCGTGTCGAAGTACAACCAATTGCTGCGTATTGAAGAACAATTGGGCGCCAAGGCAGTCTATCGTGGCCGTGCCGAGTTTCGCGGCTAAGCTTTAGATGGTACAAAGCAAGCGCTGTACAGCACAAAGCCTGGCCTAGCCAGGCTTCGTGCCATCAGTACGGCCGTTTATTTCCACTGGATACCTTGATGCGCAGTCCTTATTGGTTGTTCCTTGTCCTGCTCTTGCTGCTGGGTGGCTTGCAATACCGCCTTTGGGTCGGTAATGGCAGCCTGGCCCAGGTCACGAGCCTGGAGCAGCAGATCGCCGACCAGCACGCCGAGAACGAGCGTTTGCTGGAGCGCAACCGTGTGCTGGATGCGGAAGTGGCAGAGCTGAAAAAGGGCATGGAGACCGTTGAAGAACGGGCTCGCCATGAACTGGGCATGGTCAAGGACGGTGAAACCCTTTATCAGTTGGCCCAATGACCTATTCTTCTCCTGCCTTCTGGGCAGTGATTCCTGCCGCGGGCGTTGGCGCCCGGATGGCAGCCGACCGGCCCAAGCAGTACCTGCACCTGGGCGGACGAACCATTCTCGAACACAGCCTTGATTGCTTTCTCGGCCACCCTGGCCTCAAGGGGCTGGTGGTGAGCCTGGCTGAAGACGACCCCTATTGGCCGGACCTGGCCAGCGCCCGTGACCCGCGCATTCAACGTGCCCCGGGTGGGCGCGAACGGGCTGACTCGGTACTCAACGCCTTGCTGCACCTTCACGCCAACGGCGCCGAGGATGACGACTGGGTGCTGGTGCATGATGCGGCCCGGCCGAACCTGGCGCGGGCCGACCTGGACAAGTTGCTGGGTGAGCTGGCCCATGACCCGGTGGGTGGCCTGCTGGCGGTGCCGGCCAAGGACACCCTCAAGCGCGCTGATGCCCATGGCCGGGTGGCCGAGACCGTCGACCGCACCACCATCTGGCAAGCCTACACGCCGCAGATGTTCCGCCTGGGGGCCTTGCACCGGGCGCTGGCTGACAGCCTGGTGGCCGACGTGGCAGTCACCGACGAGGCCAGTGCCATGGAGTGGGCCGGCCAGGCGCCGCGCCTGATCGAAGGGCGCTCGGACAACCTCAAGGTTACCCGCCCCGAAGACCTCGAGTGGCTGCGCCAGCGCTGGGCGCAACGATCGCGGTAACTGCTTCCCGCGCTTCGCCGGTCCCACGGGGCGCAATCATCCCCTGCAGGGGCGGGCAGCGCTCTATTCAGGCACCCTGATACTCTGGCCTTGACGCCAACCCTGCCTTCAGGAAGTCCACCAGTTTCCTCACCTTCGGCGACAAATGCCGTTGCTGCGGGTACAACGCCCACACGGCGGTATTCGGCGGTTGGTGCGCCTCCAGCAGCGACACCAGCGCGCCCGTTTTCAGATGCTCCAGCACGTAATAATCAGGTAGCTGGCATAAGCCCATCCCTTGCAGCGCGGCATCCAGCACGGCCTGGCCGCTGTTGCAGCGCCAGTTGCCTTGTACCCGCTGGGTCAGCTCACGGCCGTCATTCTGCAATGGCCACTGGTCTGTGCTGCCGATCAGGCAGTTGTGCCGCGCCAGCTCCGACAGGCTATGGGGCCGCCCGTAACGCTCCAGGTAGGTGGGGGATGCGCACAGGTACATGCGCCGTGGCGCCAGCCGCGAGGCTATCTGCCGCGAATCCTGCAGGCGCCCCAGGCGAATGGCCAGGTCCAGGCCCTCATGTACCAGGTCCAGGGTGCGGTTGCTCAGTTCGATGTCCACCCGCAATTGCGGGTACTGGCTCATGAAGCGGGTCACCAGCGGCACGATGAACCGTTCGCCATAGGCAACCGCGCAGGTCATGCGCAGCAGCCCCTTGGGCTCGCTGTTGAGGTCGCCCATGGCGCGCAGGGCTTCCTCGCGCCCGTCCTGCAGGCGCTGGCAGTGCTGCAGGAAGGTCTGCCCGGCTTCGGTCAGGGTCACCCGCCGGGTGCTGCGGTACAGCAGCCGCGTCTGCAGGCGTTCCTCCAGCCGGGCGATCTGCCGGCTGATGTGCGAGGAGGAAATGCCCAGGCGCTCGGCGGCGGCGGTGAAATGGCTGCATTCGGCCACGGCAACGAATTCGTCGATGCCATCCCAGCGGTTATCGCTCATTGATTGTCCCTGTACAGCAATAATGTTTTGCCTTTGCTCGGATTATTCATCATCTGTGCATGAATTACACTGGAGGTCTTATTCAACACGTCAGGAGCAGGTTGCGATGATCAAGTCCCGTGCCGCGGTAGCATTCGAGGCCAAGAAGCCGCTGGAAATCGTCGAAGTGGACGTGGCCATGCCCAAGGCGGGCGAGGTACTGGTGCGGGTAGTCGCTTCGGGTGTCTGCCACACCGACGCGTACACCTTGTCCGGTGCCGACCCGGAAGGCATCTTCCCGTCGATCCTGGGCCATGAAGGTGGCGGTATTGTCGAAGCGATCGGCGAAGGCGTGACCTCGGTGGCCGTGGGCGACCACGTTATCCCGCTGTATACCGCCGAGTGCCGGCAGTGCAAATTCTGCCTGAGCGGCAAGACCAACCTGTGCCAGGCGGTGCGCGCCACCCAGGGCAAGGGCCTGATGCCCGACGGCACCTCGCGTTTCTCCTACAACGGCAAGCCACTGTTCCACTACATGGGCACCTCGACCTTCTCGGAATACACCGTGCTGCCGGAAATCTCCGTGGCCAAGATCCAGAAGGAAGCACCGCTGGAGAAAGTCTGCCTGCTGGGTTGCGGCGTCACCACCGGTATCGGTGCCGTGCTGAATACCGCCAAGGTCAAGCCTGGTGACACCGTGGCCATCTTCGGCCTGGGCGGTATCGGCCTGTCGGCCGTGATCGGCGCGGTCAAGGCCAAGGCCAGCCGCATCATCGCCATCGACATCAACCCGGCCAAGTTCGAGATCGCTCGTCAACTGGGTGCTACCGACTGCGTCAACCCGAAAGACTTCGACCGCCCGATCCAGGAAGTCATCGTCGACATGACCGACGGCGGCGTGGACTTCTCCTTCGAGTGCATCGGCAACGTACAACTGATGCGCGCCGCACTGGAATGCTGCCACAAGGGCTGGGGCGAATCCGTCATCATCGGTGTGGCCGGTGCCGGCCAGGAAATCTCCACCCGTCCGTTCCAGCTGGTCACCGGGCGCGTGTGGCGCGGTTCGGCTTTCGGCGGCGTGCGTGGCCGCACCGAGCTACCAAGCTACGTGGAAATGGCCGAGAAGGGCGAGATTCCGCTGGATACCTTCATCACCCACACCATGGGCCTGGAAGACATCAACAAGGCGTTCGACCTGATGCATGAAGGCAAGAGCATCCGTTCGGTCATCCACTTCTGAGGAGCAGCGGCAAGCTGCAAGGGGATGCGTGCCTCTTGCGGCTTGAGGCCTGACGCTGGAGAAAATCTATGACGCTGGACAATATTTCCTGCCAGAAAAGCGCAGGTGGCTGGCACAAGCGCTACCGCCATCGTTCCGAGGTGCTGGGGTGTGACATGGTGTTCGCGGTGTACCTGCCGCCCCAGGCGGAGCAGGGCGGCAAGTTGCCGGTGCTGTATTGGCTCTCGGGCCTGACCTGTACCGACGAGAACTTCATGCAGAAGGCCGGCGCCCACAAGCTGGCTGCCGAGCTGGGGCTGATCATCGTGGCGCCCGACACCAGCCCGCGCGGCGCGGACGTGCCGGGTGACCCGGACGGCGCCTGGGACTTTGGCCAGGGGGCGGGGTTCTACCTCAATGCCACCCAGCAGCCCTGGGCCCAGCACTACCGCATGCACGATTACGTGGTCAGCGAGCTGCCAGCGCTGGTGGAAGCGCATTTTCCCGCCTCGGACCGTCGCGCCATCAGCGGCCATTCCATGGGTGGGCACGGGGCGCTGGTGTGTGCCCTGCGCAACCCTGGGCGATACACCTCGGTCTCGGCGTTTTCGCCCATCAGCAACCCCATGGATTGCCCCTGGGGCCAGAAAGCCTTCTCCCGCTACCTGGGCGAAGAGCGTTCGCGCTGGCGCGAGTGGGATGCCTCGGTGTTGCTGAGCGAAGCCAAGGCGCCGTTGGCGCTGCTGGTGGACCAGGGTGACCGCGACGACTTCCTGGAAAACCAGCTCAAGCCCGAAGCCCTGGTGCAGGCGGCGAAGGCGGCGGGGCACGACCTGGAGCTGCGCATGCAGCCGGGCTATGACCACAGCTATTACTTCATCGCCAGTTTCATCGACGACCATTTGCGCCATCACGCCAAGGCGCTGGCGTAACGGTGTTTCCCGTTGGAACGGGCGAGCCCGGGAAGCTGCAGGGTGATGTCGTTTTGCCGCTGATCGGCGGCATTCCGGCGCCGCTTTTTGCAGCCCCGTTGTTACGTAAAGCAGGTAGAATCACGCCCTGTCTCATTCAGGGCGTTCCTTTTTATGCGTATTGGCCACGGCTACGATGTGCACCGTTTCGCTGACGGCGATTTCATTACCCTGGGCGGCGTTCGCATCGCTCACACATTCGGCCTGCTCGCCCATTCCGACGGCGACGTGCTGCTGCACGCCTTGAGCGATGCCTTGCTCGGCGCCGCGGCACTGGGTGACATCGGCAAGCACTTCCCCGACACTGATCCGCAGTTCAAGGGGGCTGACAGCCGTGTGCTGTTGCGTCATGTGGTGGGTATCGTCCAGGCCAAGGGTTGGAAGGTCGGCAATGTCGACGCCACCATCGTGGCCCAGGCGCCCAAGATGGCCCCGCACATCGACACCATGCGCAGCCTCATCGCCGAAGACCTTCAGGTCGAACTGGACCAGGTCAACGTCAAGGCCACCACCACCGAAAAGCTGGGTTTCACCGGCCGTGAGGAAGGGATCGCGGTTCACGCCGTGGCCTTGTTGCTCACAGCATGACTGAATTCGAATTGCTGGGCCCCTGCGCCGCCGGGCCTGCACTGGGCCGTGCCGTACTGAAAGCCACCGCCGACGACTTCCAGGTCGACGAGGTGCTGGATATTCCCCTGGCGGGCGAGGGCGAGCACCTCTGGCTGTGGGTGGAAAAACGCAATCTCAACACCGAGGAAGCGGCCCGTCGCCTGGCCAAGGCCGCTGGCGTGCCGCTGCGCACCGTCAGCTATGCCGGGTTGAAGGACCGCCAGGCGCTGACCCGCCAGTGGTTCAGCCTGCACCTGCCGGGCAAGGCCGACCCTGACCTGCGTGCTGCTGAAAACGAAACCCTGAGCATCCTCAAGGTGGCCCGGCACAAGCGCAAGCTGCAGCGCGGCGCTCACTCGGCCAACGGCTTCACCTTGCGCCTGACCGGGCTGCAGGCCGACCGCGAGGCGCTGGACGCCAGGCTGAAGCAGTTGAGCCAGACTGGCGTACCGAATTACTTCGGTACCCAGCGCTTCGGTTTCCAAGGTGGCAACGTCCATGATGCTCGTCAGTGGGCCGAGCGCCAGGCCCTGCCCGAGCAGCGCAATGTGCGCTCGCGGTTGCTGTCCACGGCGCGCAGCTATCTGTTCAATCAGGTGCTGGCGGCAAGGGTGGCCGATGGCACCTGGAACCAGGCCCAGGTCGGCGACCTGCTGGCGTTCACCGACAGCCGCAGCTTCTTCCCGGCCGGTGAGGCCGAGTGCAGCGACCCACGCCTGGCCATTCTCGACCTGCACCCCACCGGCCCGTTGTGGGGCGAAGGTGACTCGCCGGCTGCTGGCGCCATCCATGCATTGGAACAGAATGTCGGTGCAGCTCTGGCGCCGCTTGGTCAATGGCTGGCAAAAGCGGGCATGGCGCACGAACGACGCATCCTGCGGCTGCCCATCGGCGGTTTGACGTGGCATTATCCAGAGCCTGACATTCTGCAATTGGAATTCGTCCTGCCGGCCGGATGCTTCGCCACTGTCGTGGTGCGCGAGCTCGTCGATCTGCTGCCTGCAGGGCACACGGACAGCCCATGCGTATTCTGATTTCTAACGATGACGGGGTCGCCGCCCCCGGCCTGGCCGCGCTTTACGAAGCGCTGGCCGACTATGCCGAATGCACGGTGATCGCCCCGGACCAGGACCGCAGTGGTGCCAGCAGTTCGCTGACGCTGGACCGGCCGCTGCACCCGCAGTGGTTGGCCAACGGCTTCATCAGCGTCAACGGCACCCCTACCGACTGCGTGCACCTGGGGCTCAATGGCTTGCTGGCGGACCCGGCCGATCTGGTCGTGTCCGGTATAAACCTGGGCGCCAACCTGGGGGATGACGTGCTGTACTCGGGCACAGTCGCTGCCGCGCTGGAAGGCCGCTTCCTGGGGCGTACCGCCTTTGCCTTTTCGTTCCTGTCACGCGAGCCCGACAACCTGGCCACGGCGGCCTGGTATGCCCGGCACCTGGTGCAGGCGCACGAGCAGCTCGACCTGCCGCCGCGCACCGTGCTGAACGTGAATATTCCCAACCTGCCGTTGGACCGCATTCGTGGCATTCAGCTGACCCGCCTGGGCCACCGTGCTCGCGCGGCAGCGCCGGTGCGGGTGGTCGACCCCCGCGGGCGCGAGGGCTATTGGATCGCCGCGGCGGGCGATGCCGAAGACGGCGGCCCCGGCACCGATTTCCATGCGGTCATGCAGGGGTATGTATCGGTCACGCCATTGCAGCTGGACCGTACTTTCAGCCCGGCTTTCGCCAGCCTCGAAGGCTGGTTGGAGGAACTGCGCTGATGCGTGAACAAGACGACCTGACCCGGCGCGGCATCGGCTTCACCTCCCAGCGCACCCGTGAGCGGCTGATCCAGCGCCTGTACGAGGAAGGGGTGAGCAACACCCGCGTGCTGGACGTGATCCGCCGTACTCCCCGTCATCTGTTCGTCGACGAGGCCCTGGCGCACCGTGCCTACGAAGACACGGCGTTGCCCATCGGCCATAACCAGACCATCTCGCAGCCCTACATGGTGGCGCGCATGAGCGAGCTGTTGCTGGAAGCCGGGCCATTGGACAAGGTGCTGGAGATCGGCACCGGCTCGGGCTACCAGACTGCCGTGCTGTCGCAACTGGTTGAACGCGTATTTTCGGTGGAGCGTATCAAGGTGCTGCAGGACCGGGCCAAGGAACGCCTGGTGGAGCTCAACCTGCGCAACGTGGTGTTCCGCTGGGGGGATGGCTGGGAAGGCTGGCCGGCGCTGGCGCCCTACAACGGCATCATCGTCACCGCGGTGGCCACCGACGTGCCCCAGGCCCTGCTCGACCAACTGGCGCCGGGGGGGCGCCTGGTGATTCCGGTGGGCGCCGGTGAAGTCCAGCAGTTGATGCTGATCGTGCGCGAGGAGCATGGCTTCTCTCGGCATGTACTGGGGGCGGTGCGCTTCGTGCCGCTGCTCAATGGCCCCTTGGCCTGAGCGCTTTTCTCGCGCTGGGTGAATTCTTCCGCAGGGTGTGTGTCTGACAGCGCAGCCTTTACAGGTTGTAACGCGAATGGGTCAGTAAAGTCCGAGTGGATGGTTATAATTGCGACACAACAGTCTATTTTTCTATCAGCCACCATTTTCAAGGGAGCGGCGGGTGAGTCCCACAGTCAATCGGCAGCATGCAGGACTATCGAGCTACAAGCTTCTGGTGATTGGCCTCGCCCTTGCAACCACGTTGGCCGGTTGTTCCAGCAGCCCTTCGGGTGGCGTACGGGTGGTGGACCGCAGCAATGGCGGTTCGGCCAGCGCACCCGCGGCGCCGGAGCGCCAGCCGGTCACCACGGGCCAATACCGGGTCAAGCGCGGCGATACCCTGTTCTCCATCGCCTTTCGTTACGGCTGGGACTACAAGGCCTTGGCGGCGCGCAACAGCATCCCCGAGCCCTATACCATTCATCCGGGTCAGACCATTCGCTTCGGTGATGGGCGTGCGCCAACTGTAGTGGCTTCCACTACAAAAACTGAAACCTCCACTTCGCCCGGCGGCTCCTTCACGGTCACTCGTCGGCCCATCATCTTCACCCCGGTGCCGGGCGACAAGAACCAGAAAGCGCCGGCGCAGAGCGCTCCAGCCACAGTTCCCGAGCCTGTGCCCGTGCCCGCTGGCGAGAAGATCGCCGGGGGTTGGACATGGCCAGCCAATGGTGTCCTGATTGGAAAATTTGCTTCAAACGGTAGTTTGAATAAAGGCGTTGATATCGCCGGGGAATTGGGACAGCCTGTTTTTGCTGCGTCTGATGGTTCAGTGGTGTACGCCGGGAGTGGCTTGCGGGGCTACGGCGAGTTGATCATCATCAAGCACAGCGATACCTACGTCAGTGCCTACGGTCACAACCGCAGGCTCTTGGTTCGGGAGGGGCAGCAGGTCAAGGCCGGGCAGACAATTGCCGAGATGGGTTCGACGGGTACCGACCGGGTGAAGCTTCATTTTGAAATTCGCCGCCAGGGCAAACCTGTAGACCCGCTGCAATTCCTGCCGCGCCGCTGACGTGTTGCCAAGCCTGTTCCGTGATGTAGCGGGGACAGGCTTCAGCGCTGCCAAGGATATGCGCGGCGCTAGAGCTTGAGGTCGAACTCAACAAAGGGACTATAAAAAATGGCTCTCAACAAAGAAGCGCCGGAGTTTGACATCGACGATGAGGTGCTCCTTATGGAAACCGGCATCGTCCTGGACGCGGAGGCGGATGAAGAACCGGCGGTTCCCTCTGTTCGTGCCAAGGCCAAACAATCCACAACGCTCAAGCAACACAAGTACATCGATTACACCCGTGCGCTGGATGCCACGCAGCTGTATTTGAATGAAATCGGCTTTTCCCCCCTGCTGTCTCCGGAAGAAGAAGTGCATTTTGCGCGGTTGTCGCAAAAAGGCGATCCGGCTGGCCGCAAGCGCATGATCGAAAGCAACCTGCGCCTGGTGGTGAAAATCGCTCGTCGCTACGTGAACCGTGGGCTGTCCCTGCTCGACCTGATCGAGGAAGGCAACCTGGGCCTGATTCGCGCCGTGGAGAAATTCGACCCCGAGCGCGGCTTCCGTTTTTCCACCTACGCCACGTGGTGGATTCGCCAGACCATCGAACGCGCCATCATGAACCAGACCCGGACCATCCGGCTGCCGATTCATGTCGTGAAGGAACTCAATGTCTACTTGAGGGCGGCGCGTGAACTGACCCAGAAGCTCGACCATGAACCGTCACCGGAGGAAATCGCCAGCTTGCTGGAGAAACCGGTGGGCGAGGTCAAGCGCATGCTGGGGCTCAACGAGCGAGTCAGTTCGGTGGACGTGTCCCTTGGGCCGGATTCGGACAAGACCCTGTTGGACACCCTCACGGATGACCGTCCTACCGATCCCTGTGAACTGCTCCAGGATGACGACCTGTCCCAGAGCATCGACCAATGGCTGTCGGAACTCACCGACAAGCAGCGCGAAGTGGTGGTACGTCGCTTCGGCCTGCGGGGCCATGAAAGCAGTACCCTTGAAGACGTAGGTCTGGAAATTGGCCTGACCCGGGAGCGGGTACGGCAGATCCAGGTCGAGGGCCTGAAAAGGCTGCGCGAGATCCTCGAGAAGAACGGCCTGTCCAGCGAGTCACTGTTTCAGTAACCGCCTGGCCACGCAGACGCCCCGACTGGTTCGGGGCGTTTTCATTTGTGCTGCTGGCGCGCGTGTGCGTGATCGCGTACAGGTTCTGTAAGCGATTGTGGGGCGTTGCTGTCAATGGTTCTCCGACGTTGCCCGTATCTTGTTGTTTTCCCAGCGTAATCTCGGATATTTCCGCCAAGTAACGACTTTTTCTGAAAAGTTTGCCGACTTGAACCGCACGCTCATTCCATTAATATCGAACCCGTGCCAAGGATTCGGCACAGGCTTTCAAGGACGAAGGCCAGGACATCGCAAGAAGCGATTCATCAGGACGATGACAGGGAATACAAGGAACAGGGACAAAAAGGCGGGGCGGGTTAAACCGCCCCTTTTTTTGCCTGGAATTCGATCAGGGCTTTCTGCTGACGAGCAACCACAAAAAAGGCCCCACGAGGGGGCCTTTCAACAGCCTGCAAACGCCTCAGCGTTCCAGATGCTCGATCTTGCCGGTCTTGCCGTCCCACTCCGCCGCGTCCGGCAGTGGGTCCTTGCGCTCGGTGACGTTTGGCCAGACTTCTGCCAGCTCGGCGTTCAGCTCGATGAAGTTCTCCATCCCTGCAGGGATCTCGTCTTCAGAGAAGATCGCGACGGCAGGGCATTCAGGCTCGCAAAGCGCGCAATCGATGCACTCATCCGGGTGAATAACCAGGAAGTTCGGGCCTTCGTAAAAGCAGTCCACCGGACAGACTTCTACGCAGTCGGTGTACTTGCACTTGATGCAGTTGTCGGTGACGACGAAGGTCATTTCAAAATATCTCCTCAAGGCGGCAGCGAAGCCCCTTTGCAAGGGCCGCTCGGTTTGGGCTGGTCAGCCGGCGGACCAGGCTAAGAGCCCGTGGCATTCCCAAACCGCGCGGGATTCTATCAGCTTGCACGCTGCTGCGTTAGATCCGTGTCTTAAGTGTATAGAGTAATTCAATTGCTTGACGTGGCGTCAGGCCATCAACGTCGGTCTTGCTGAGTTGTTCCAGCACCGGGTGCGGCAAGCTGGCGAACAGATCGCTCTGGTGCGGTACCTGGGGTTGGCCCGGGGCGCTGGCGAGAGGTTCGTGTGGCAGGCTCGCTGTTTCCAGGCGGCCCAGGTGTTCTTTGGCGCGGGCGATGACCGCGTTCGGCACGCCGGCCAGCTGCGCCACGGCCAGGCCATAGCTCTGGCTGGCAGGCCCTGGCAGCACGTGGTGCAGGAACACGATACGTTCCTTGTGTTCGGTGGCGCTCAAGTGCACGTTGGCGACCAGTGGTTCGCTTTCCGGCAGTACCGTCAATTCGAAATAGTGGGTGGCAAACAGCGTGTAGGCGCGCAGTTGCGCCAGGCGCTCGGCCGCGGCCCAGGCCAGCGACAGGCCGTCGAAGGTGCTGGTGCCACGGCCCACTTCGTCCATCAGCACCAGGCTCTTGTCCGTGGCGTTGTGCAGGATGTTGGCAGTTTCGCTCATTTCCACCATGAAGGTCGAGCGCCCGCCGGCCAGGTCGTCGCTGGAGCCGATCCGGGTAAAGATGCGGTCCACCGGTGACAGCTCGCAACTGGCGGCCGGCACGAAGCTGCCGATATGGGCCATCAGCACGATCAGTGCGGTCTGGCGCATGTAGGTGGATTTACCGCCCATGTTCGGGCCGGTGATCACCAGCATGCGCGTGTTGTTGTCCAGGTCCAGGTCGTTGGCGACAAACGGTGTGGTCAGTACCTGCTCGACCACCGGGTGGCGACCCTGGTTGATGCGCATGCAGGGTTCGTCGACGAACACCGGGCAATTGAGGTCCAGGGTGAGTGCGCGCTCGGCCAGGTTGCTCAGCACGTCCAGCTCGGCCAGCGCCGCGGCGGTGTCCTGCAGGGGCGGCAGGTGGCCGATCAGGTTTTCCAGCAGCGCGTCATACAGCATCTTTTCCCGGGCAAGGGCGCGACTCTTCGCCGACAGGGCCTTGTCTTCGAACGCCTTGAGTTCCGGGGTAATGAAGCGCTCGGCGCCCTTGAGGGTCTGGCGACGGATGTAGTCGGCGGGTGCCTGCTCGGCCTGCTTGCTTGGCAGTTCGATGAAATAGCCGTGCACACGGTTGTAGCCGACCTTCAGGTTGGCCAGGCCGGTGCGCGCCTTCTCCCGTGCTTCCAGGTCGATAAGGAACTGGCCGGCGTTCTCGCTCAGGGCCAGCAACTCGTCCAGCTCGCTGTCATAGCCGGTCTTGAGCACGCCGCCGTCGCGGATCACCGCTGGCGGGTTGTCGATGATGGCCTTGCTCAGCAGGTCGGCCAGTTCCGGGTAGGTGCCGGCGATGGTGGCCAGCAACGCCAGGTGCGGCGCTTCCAGGTCGGACATGGCCACTTGCAGGTCCGGCAGTGCCGCCAGGGCGTCGCGCAGGCGCGCCAGGTCGCGTGGGCGGGCGTTGCGCAGGCCGATACGGGCGAGGATGCGCTCGATGTCGCCGATTTCCTTGAGCTGCGGCTGCAGGCTTTCGAAGCGGTAGCCTTCCAGCAGGCAGCGAATCGAGCTTTGGCGTGCCTGCAGAACCTTCAGGTCTCGCAGCGGGCGGTTCAGCCAGCGGGTCAGCAGGCGGCTGCCCATGGCGGTCTGGCAGCGGTCGATCACCGATTGCAGAGTGTTGTCCCGGCCGCCGGCCAGGTTCACGTCCAGTTCCAGGTTGCGGCGGCTGGCGCCGTCCAGCACCACGGTGTCATCCAGGCGCTCATGGCGCAGGCTGCGCAGGTGGGGCAGGGCGGTGCGCTGGGTTTCCTTGGCATAGCCCAGCAGGCAACCGGCGGCACCGATGGCCAGGGTCAGGTTCTCGCAGCCAAAACCCTTGAGGTCCTGGGTCGAGAACTGCTGGCACAGGCTCTTGTGCGCGCTGTCGCGCTCGAAGTCCCACGGTGCGCGACGACGCGAGCCGCGGCGCTTCTCGGCGGGCAGGCCCTGAGGCCAGTCATCGGGGATCAGCAGCTCCACCGGGTTGATGCGTTCCAGCTCCGCCAGCAGGTTCTCCCAGCCCTTGATCTCCAGCACGCTGAAGTTGCCGCTGGTGATGTCCAGTACCGCCAGGCCGAACAGGCGCTCATCACCCAGTACCGCGGCGATCAGGTTGTCGCGGCGCTCGTCCAGCAGCGCCTCGTCGCTCACCGTGCCTGGGGTGATGATGCGCACCACCTGGCGTTCCACTGGTCCCTTGCTGGTGGCCGGGTCGCCGACCTGTTCGCAGATCACCACCGACTCGCCCAGCTTCACCAGCTTGGCCAGGTAGCCCTCGGCGGCGTGGTAGGGAATACCGCACATGGGAATCGACTGCCCCGCCGACTGGCCGCGAGCGGTCAGGGTGATATCCAGCAACTTGGCCGCTTTCTTCGCGTCTTCGTAGAAGATCTCGTAGAAATCGCCCATGCGGTAGAACATCAACTGATCTGGGTGCTGGTTCTTCAGCTTCCAGTACTGCTGCATCATGGGGGTGTGGCTGGAAAGATCACTCATGCAGAAACTTGGCTCGCGGTGGCGGGTGTGTCAAAAGGCAAGCGGCGAATACTACAGGGATTTTTTCGGCGGTGCCGCCCCCGAATGGGCTGAAACGGCCTTATAGATAAGAAAAATGCACTGAAGCATTTGCAAAGCGCGTTGTTGCCGAGCAATATGCACGCCATGCAAACACGCAACGTAGCCCACGTCCTCAAAGAACTGCTCGCGCGCGACGGCCTCTCCGCCACGGAGTTGCACCGCCGCACCGGCGTGCCCCAGTCCACCCTGTCGCGCATTCTGAGCGGCAAGATCGTCGACCCCGCCGACAAGCACATCGCCAAGCTGGCCGAGTATTTTCGGGTCAGTACCGATCAGCTGCGTGGCCGCGCGAGCCTCGCTGCCCAAGCGGCCACCACCGGCCATGCCGAATTGCGTGACATCAGCCTGTGGGACGACGACACGCCGATCGAGGACGACGAAGTGTCCATCCCCTTTTTGCGTGAGGTCGAGTTGGCTGCTGGATCAGGAAGATTCGTCATCGAGGAAAGCGAGAAAGCCAGCCTGCGTTTCGGCAAGCGCAGCCTGCGCCACAACGGCGTGCAATTCGATCAGGCCAAATGCGTGACGGTGCGGGGCAACAGCATGCTGCCCGTGTTGCGCGACGGCGCCACCGTAGGGGTGAATGCGGGCAAGTGCGGCATCGGCGATATCGTCGACGGTGACCTCTACGCCATCAACCACAATGGCCAGTTGCGGGTGAAGCAGCTATATCGCCTGCCTTCGGGTATCCGCCTTCGCAGCTTCAACCGCGAGGAACACCCCGATGAGGACTACACCTTCGCGCAGATGCAGGAAGAGCAAATCACCATCCTGGGCCATGTGTTCTGGTGGGGCATGTACGCCCGCTAGCCCTTGTCGCCCCAGTAGCCCGCCTTGAGCGGGCTTTTTCATGCGTGCGCGTTGGGTGCAACTCATTGATTAAGAACGAGATATGCTTTTAGGCATAAAAATTCGCGAAAATAAATGCATCAATGCATTGACTGTATATGCATCCATGCATAATCTTTGTCTCAAGCCGGTCGACACCGGTAGCGACAAAGGCAGCGATGGATCGGCCTGAACGGTCCAGAGGGTTGGCAACTGACCCGGGTGTGCAGCGTAAAGCACCAAGAGCAGTTATCTGGCGGACAGGGTCGCGGCCAGAGGAACAATTTGAAGCGGATCGACGCCGCGCCAGCAGCGCCTCGTCGATCGCGGTACGCATTACTGAAGGGCCTGGGCGACCGGGCCCTTTGGAATGCCACCCGGCTCGGTTTTTTTTCTAACGCAGGGCGTCCTGCATGGAAGGGGAGGACAAATGCATGACAACAGAGCAACAGACGTTGATCGACATGCCGATCTGGCTGGTCATCATACTGGCCTTGCTGGGCGGCGTTTCCGGTGAAATGTGGCGCGCGGACAAGGAGGGGGCCACTGGCTGGCCGTTGTTACGGCGTCTGGTGCTGCGCTCAGGGGCCTGCATGATCTGCGGGGTCTCCAGCACCATGTTGCTGTATGCCTTCGGCCTGTCCATATGGTCGGCCAGTGCCCTGGGTTGCCTGACGGCCATGGCGGGCGCCGATGTCGCCATCGGGCTTTACGAACGCTGGGCGGCGCGACGGCTGGGGTTGAACGAAGCCGCCGCGCCGCGCCGGCAGAAAACCGGAGAAAAATGATGAACGAAGACGAACTGGCGGCGTTGAACAACCTGGTCGCCGCGCTGCAAGCCCAGACCACCGCCCAGACGGCCCTGAGCCAATCCATTCAGCAACTGGCCCAGAGCAATCATGAGTGGGCGCAGTACCTCAGAAGCCGTGACCCGGCCACCAGCGACACTTACCTGGACGGCGCGCCGGCCCCCTAGGCCTGCGCAGCTGCCTGCTACACCCCCGACACCCGCATCTGCGGGTTTTTTATTGTTTCAAGGAGAGTAAACGATGTCGATGTTGACCCAAGGAACGCAAATCTTCGCCCTGGTACCCCCTGCCAGCGGCACCGGCGCCTACACCGTGCTGGAAGTGGACCACGCTACCTCGTTCGACCCGGGCGGCGCGCCAGCCGAGCAGATCGAAGACACCAGCCTGGATGCCACCCAGCGCAGCTACAAGAAAGGCCTGCGTACCCCCGGTACCGCCAGCCTGGGCCTGAACGCCGACCCTGCCAATGCCAGCCACATCCGCTTGCATCAGCTGTCCGAGGCCGACGGCGACACCACCATCAAATGGGCTGTGGGTTGGTCAGATGGCAAGGGCATTGCGCCAACGCTGAACACTGCCGGTGACGATTTCGATTTGCCCGCCACCCGCACCTGGTTCACCTTCGATGGCTATGTGTCCGACTTTCCATTCAACTTTGCTCTTAACGCGGTCGTCACCACCACCGTGACCATCCAGCGCACAGGCGGCTCCGCCTGGGTCAAGAAGGCCTGAGGCGCCTTTTGAGCATGGGGCGGTCAGGCGACCGCTCCTTTCCAGGCAAGGGAGTTGGCTGATGAAGATGATCACGGATATCCAGCAGCTGGAGCCGGGCAGTGAAATCATCCTGTTCGAGATCGACGGCAGTGACTACGGCGCTGACGTCTTGCGCTTCCACGGTCACGCCATCGCCCATACGGCGGCAGAGCTTGCTGCCGCAGGCGTGGATGTCGACCAGATGCCGGCAAAATCAATCTGGTGGCAAGGCAACGAATACGCTGCGTGGCCGGTGCAGGTCGACGGCATCGGGGCCAACAGCGACGGCACGGCCATGCGGCCGAAATTCAGCGCGGGCAACGTCAATGGGCGCATCACGGCCCTGTGCCTGGCCTTCGAGGACTTGCTCGAATTCAAGATGACCCTGCACCACACCCTGGGGCGCTACCTGGATGCGCAGAATTTCCCCCAGGGCAACAGCGACGCGGACCCGACCCAGGAGGCTATCGAGATCTGGTACATCGACCAGAAAACCAACGAGGATGGCGAGTCTGTCAGTTGGGAACTGGCGAGCCCCGGGGACGTGGGCAATGAATCCATCGGGCGGCAGATGACCACCCTGTGCCACTGGTGCATGACCGGTGGCTACCGGGGGGCGGATTGCGGCTACACCGGGGCGAACCGTGACAAGGACGGTAACCTGACCGACGACCCTGAGCTCGACGTGTGCGACGCCACGCTGGCGCGGGGCTGCGAACCACGTTTCGGTGTGGGCAACGAGCTGCCGTTCGGGGGTTACCCGGCCGTGTCGCTGATCGCCAGGGGCTGAGCATGCGCGAGTCCACCCTGGCCGATATTCGCCGGCATGCCGCCGCGCAGTACCCGCGCGAGTGCTGTGGCCTGGTCATTCTCAGCCACGGGCAAGAGCACTACGTGCCCTGCGCCAACATCGCCACCGCGCCCAATGAACAGTTTCACCTGGACCCGGCGCACTACGCCGCGGCGGAAGCCCGAGGCGAGGTGGTGGCCATTGTCCACTCCCACCCGGACGCCACCAGTCGGCCTTCCAGTCATGACCTGGCGATGTGCGAAGCCACCGCGCTGCCTTGGCACATCCTGTCGTGGCCAGAGGGTGACCTGCGCACCGTGATGCCCAGCGGCGATACACCGTTGCTCGGTCGTCCGTTCGTGCATGGTGCATGGGACTGCTGGCAGACCTGCGCCGACTGGTATCAACGTGAGTGGGGACTGGAGTTTCCACACTTCAAGCGTGATGACGGCTGGTGGGAAAACCCGCAAGGCCCCAGCCTTTACGAGGAGGCTTACGAGGCCAACGGTTTCGTGCGCGTCGACAGCCCCCGGCGGGGTGACTTGATCGTCATGGCCGTGGGGCGCACGGCGCATCCGAATCATGCGGGTATTTTTCTGGGGGCTGACGGCGAATTGCCTGGCGAGGCGTCGCAAGTCGAGGGGGCGGGGCCGTTCTTGCTTCACCACCTTTATGGGCGACCTTCGCAGATCATTGTATTTGGTGGGCCCTGGTTGCCGCGGGTGAGGTTGGTGTTGCGCCACCGAGCGCGTGGAAATGTAGCCGCCTCGATTGATGCTGAAAAAATGTGCGAGGGCCTATGGTGAACGTAGGTCAATTCCCCTCAAGGAGTGAACATGGCTGAGATGAGTATCCACTATTGCCCTCTTACCACTATCAAGCTTTCCGGCAGCCTGGCGAGGAAGTTCGGGCGTACCCACACCAGGCTGGTGGAGTCTGGAACCACGTGGGAAGTGTTGAAGGCTCTGCGCCTCACACTGGCCGGGTTTGACCAGGAAATCAGACGCCTGGGCCGGTTGGGCATGACGTTCGCCGTTTTCCGTAATCGGGAAAACATCAGTGATCAGGCATTTTCGCGTGGCGGAACTCGCGAGGTCCGGATTGTGCCGGTGCTCCGAGGGAGCAAGCGCGGCGGGCTTCTTCAGACTGTCATAGGGGCGGTCATATTCGTCGCTTCCTACTATATCCCTGCCATGCAGGGGTGGGGGCAAACGGTAGGGCTTTCGATGATGGCGGGGGGCGTCGTACAAATGCTCAGTCCGCAAGCTACCGGCCTCAAGCAAAGCGCCGGTCCCGAGAACCTGCCGTCGTATGCCTTCGGGAGTGCCAGGAACACCACCGCCAGCGGAAACCCGGTACCTATTTGCATCGGCGAGCGCCGCTGGGGCGGCGCCATCGTCTCGGCGGCGATCTACGCCGAAGAAAAAACCTGAGTCACGCGCTGGAACGCAGGCCGCCAACGAGGCGGTTTTTTTTCGCCTGGAGAAAACCATGGGCACAGCACAGAACACCCAGATCAGCGGCGCCAAGGGGGGCAGCGGTAGCGTCAAGACGCCAGTCGAGGCATCCGACAGCCTGCGCTCCACCAATCTGGCCAAAATCCTGATCGCGGTCGGGGAGGGCGAGTTCGAAGGAACGCCTACCGACGCTGATATCTACCTGGACAACACGCCGCTTCTAGATGCCAGCGGCAACGTCAACTTTCCTAACGTGAAGTGGGAGTGGCGCCATGGCACCGTGGATCAACCCTATATTCCGGGTATCCCGGCAGTGGAAAACGAGACCACGGTCAACGTCGAACTGCACAGCGAAACACCTTGGGTACGCTCGATCAGCAACACCCAATTGTCGGCGGTGCGGGTGCGGCTTGCCTGGCCAGCCCTGCAGAAGCAAGACGACGAAGGTAATGTTGGCGGCTATCGCATCGAGTATGCGGTCGATATCGCCACGGACGGCGGTGCTTATCAAACCGTGCTGGATGAAGCGGTCGACGGCAAGACGACCACGCGCTATGAGCGCTCGCGCCGCATCGACCTGCCGCCCGCCACCAGTGGCTGGCAAATTCGCGTGCGGCGTCTGACCGCCAACCAGAACACCAACAAGATCGCCGACAGCATGCTGGTGGAGGGCTACACCGAGGTCATTGACGCGAAACTGCGTTATCCCAACACCGCCCTGCTGTACATGGAATTCGACGCTGAGCAGTTCAGCAGCATTCCGGCGGTGACTGTGCGTTGCAAGGCACGGAAATGGCCGGTGCCGACCAACTACGACCCTATCGCCCGCACCTATTCCGGTGTGTGGGATGGCACCTTCAAGCAAGCCTGGACGAACAATCCGGCCTGGGTCACTTTTGGTATCTGCACCGAAGACCGTTTCGGCCTGGGCAAGCGCATCAAGTCGTGGATGGTCGATAAGTGGGAGCTTTTCCGTATCGCCCAGTATTGTGACCAGAGCGTGCCTGACGGCGCCGGTGGTAGCGAGCCGCGCTTTCTCTGCGACATGAACCTGCAGGGCAAGGCTGACGCGTGGTCGTTGCTGCGTGATATTTCCGGCATCTATCGCGGCATGACCTACTGGGCTCAGGGCCAGTTGATCATGCAGGCCGATATGCCTCGCGCCCAGGACTACGACTACGTCTTCACCCGTGCGAACGTCATCGACGGTAGCTTCTCGTACGGCAGTGCTTCGGCCAAGACTCGCTATACCCGTGCCCTGGTGAGCTACGACAACCCGGACAACAACTACGACACCGACGTCATCGCCTATTCCGACCTGGACCTGCAGCGCCGCTTCGGCGACAAGCCCACGGAAATCAGCGCTATCGGCTGCACCCGCGCCTCCGAGGCCCAGCGCCGCGGCAAATGGGTGGTGATGAGCAACAATCAGGACCGCACGGTAAGCTTCACCACTGGCATGGAAGGCCAGATTCCCTTGCCGGGCCATATCATTCCCATCGGCGACTCACTGCTGGCGGGCCGTGAAGTCGCCGGCCGTATCACTGCGGCCAATGATCGGCTCATTACCCTGGACCGCGACACCCAGGCCAAGGCCGGTGACCGGTTGATCATCAACCTGCCTGGCGGTCAGGCCGAGGGCCGAACTGTACAGGCTGTCAACGGCCGCGCCTTGACCGTCACCACCGCCTACAGCGAACCACCGGCGGCGCAACTGCAATGGGCGCTGGATGCTGACGACTTGGCGATCCCACTGTACCGCGTGCTGAAAGTCGCCCGCACTGCCGAAGGTAACTTCGACATCAGCGCGCTTCAGTACCAGCCCGACAAGTACGCGCACATCGACACCGGGGCGCGCTTGGAAGAAAAACCCATCAGTGTGATCCCCATCAGCGTTGTTCCGGCGCCGAGCGATATCAGCCTGACCTCGACCACTGCCATTGCCCAGGGCCTGGCGGTTACCACCTTGACCATCAGCTGGCCGGCCGTATCGGGCGCGGTCGGCTACGACGTGGAATGGCGCAAGGACAGCGGCAACTGGATCAAGGTCCAGCGTACCGGTGCCAACAGCGTGGACGTGGTGGGCATCTACGCGGGTAGTTATGTGGCGCGGGTGCGGGCGGTCAGTGCGTTCGATGTCTCGTCAGTGTGGACAACCTCGGTGTTGACCGCACTCAAAGGCAAGGAGGGGTTGCCGCCGGCCGTGACTTCGCTAGTAACCACCAGCCTGCTATTTGGCATTGGTATCAGATGGACATTTCCGGCAGGCGCCGAGGATACCCAGCGTACCGAACTCTGGTATGGGCCGACTCCCGACCTGAATGCGGCGACGAAGCTCTCGGACCTTGCCTTTCCACAAAACGACTACAGCCTGCAAAGCCTCAAGGCAGGCGCACAGTTCTTCTTCTGGGCGCGGCTGGTGGATCGCACGGGCAACATGGGCCCGTGGTACCCGCAGGGCAACGGTGTGGTCGGGCAGGCCAGCGCCGAAGCAGCGCCGATCCTGGAACTGATTGCGGGGCAGATTGGCGATACTGAGCTGGGGCAGGGATTGCGCGATGAGATC
Source organism: Pseudomonas sp. RIT-To-2 (assembly GCF_029623465.1). Taxonomy (NCBI): domain Bacteria; kingdom Pseudomonadati; phylum Pseudomonadota; class Gammaproteobacteria; order Pseudomonadales; family Pseudomonadaceae; genus Pseudomonas; species Pseudomonas sp. RIT-To-2. Next base: position 154,787 of record NZ_JAPYKM010000009.1, read on the forward strand.
GGCAGGATACCGGGCTTGCAGGATCAGCTGAATGCCTTGGATAACATCCTGGCCTATTCGGCAGATAAGACCTACGTTGTGGGTGATACCGTGCAATGGGGGCAGCGCCTCTATCAGGCGACTCAGGCGGTGCCGCGAAACACTTCGCCACCTGATGCCGCCTACTGGGTGGACATCGGTCAAGTAGTAAAAACAGTCGATGGGTTGGCACAGCAGGTTACCGTCAACACGGCGGACATCAGTGATCTCGACGGCGTCATCACTTCCCATGCCACTGAGCTCCAGGCGTTGCGGGCGGCTACCAGAGTCGATGGCGATGATGGAAGCCTGGCTGACGCCCTGAATGGCTGGAAAGCCACCGCCACTATTGCCCAGGAAACCAAGGTCCGAACCTCGGAAAACGAGGCCTTTGCACAGCGGCTGACAACCCTTGACGCTCGGCTGGGCGACAACTCGGCCAATATTTCCGAATTGGAGCAAGTAGTTGCGGACAACCAGTCGGCCACTGCCTCCCAGCTCGGCAGCTTGGCTGCCTCCATTGGCAATAATGCGTCGAAGATTGAGCAGACGAGTACTGCCTATGCCGACACCGCGGGCAAATTATCGACAATGTGGTCGGTGAAGATGCAGGTCAATGCCAATGGCCAATACGTGGCAGCGGGCTTCGGTCTGGGCATTGAAAACACCGGCACAGAGTTGAAGGGCCAGTTCATTGTCAGTGCTGATCGGTTTGCAGTGGTGAACTCGATGGCGGGCGGGGTTCCTTTTGTGCCGTTTGCGGTGCAGAACGGGCAGGTATTTATGAACTCGGCGTTTATTCAGGATGGCAGTATCACTAATGCCAAAATTGGAGAAAGTCTTCAATCTGAGGCGGTTAATTCTCAAGGCGTTCCAGTATGGAGGCTTGGCAAGTCCGGTGTTTTTGAAATGAACGGCGACGGCGCCGGGTTTAGACGGGAAATGCGCGCCAATTATGATCGATATTGGGATCAGGCCACCGGCTTCCTAGTAATTGAGATAGGGGAACTGATATGAGTTATGGTTTGCGCTTGCGGGACCCCCAAACTGGGGCAGTTAGATTGGATTCCTCGGACTACACTGTCAGCGTTATAGAGATGACAAAAATTGTAATTAAGGGCCCCGGATCAATCGATAGACCTGGTTTGACGGCAGCTGCGAATGGTGCTTTTCTCCTGCCTGCGATTCAGTTTGCTACCAAATTGTATGGTGACAAAGCATTTTATCCTGAAGGTGATAAGTCGGATTTTACCTCTAGTATTTGGCCATTTCAGCCTAGGATATATATTGATAAAGGGCGGGTAAGTTGGGATTCCGAGGCTGGTACTGATTGGAAGGTGAGTGACTGGTGGTTGTTGATCGTGAGGTATTTATGAGTTTCGGGATTAGAATTAGAGGGAATCAAGGCCAGCTGCAGGTATCTGATCAGCAACCCGTATACATGGTTGTCGACCAGGGCCTGTTTGGTCCGGAGAACTGGTTCTATAGTCCTGGTATGGGTTGGCGTGGCCGACATTATGTGCAGTTTACAACCGCGGTCACAACGCAGGAGCCCCCCCTGATTTTCATAAAATTCGATAGCGGTTTCAATACCATGATGGAAATATGCACGCCTGTCGGTAAACCAGGGGCATGGGACGGATTTGCAATGGTACTGGGGTGGATGTCGGAAAATGGGAATTATGTACAGGCGTATGCCCGATCTGGGGCTTGGTTTATCGCGTCGTGCAAAGTACAGCCTAGCAATCAGAAGGTTGGGATTCGCATCCGTGAAGCCGCTACCGGCTCTGTTATTTATGATAGTGGGTACCCTCTGGTAAGGTTTGCGCAGCAGACTGCTCAGTTTTCAGCGGTCGGGCGCGAGAATCACTATTGGTTGCGGTATTCCATAGGGTGGCCTGAAGGGGCATATGTCCTTGCGAATATGATGACCGGTCTATTGCGTTATAAAAAGATTCAAAATACATTATTTACCACCACGGTTCAGGTAGGCGTTAGAAGCGGCTTTGCTGGTGCATTAATGCTTTGGGTCTATGATAGGTTTGATGTCGACTATCAAGATTACATGTGGACCGCGCTTTTTGCGTACCCAGGCAAATAGCGATTATCATATTTTTTGATGGTGAGTAATCGGTTTCGTAAGTGGGCTCGTCAGGTGTTTTCTGTTTTCTGTTTTTCGTTTGATTTGTACGTTTCGCTTGTAGATGTAGTCGCTCAGTCCGCAGTCAGTCGGCGCTATCACATTTGGAGAATATATGCCCTGGTACAGAACAGGTACAGTTGCGTGCACCCAAAATTCTACCGCAATCACCGGCACCGGTACGGCCTTCGCCGCCAATAGCCGGGTAGGCGATGCATTACTGGGCCCCGATGGAAAATGGTACGAAATTACCAATGTCACGAGTGACACGGTTCTGTCGATCCTGCCAGCGTATCAGGGAGCCACCGCTGGTGCAGGCAGCTACGCAGTGGCGCCCATGCAGGGTTATGTGAAGGCCTCGGCCGATCAGTTGCGGTCGATCGTGAGCACTTTCGGCGACAAGCTGGCGGCTCTGGGTACCACGGGGAACTACGAGACGTTGCCAACGGTAAAGGGAGGGACTGGCCGAAGTGATGGACGAGCAGTCTTTTCCGAGATTTCCGTCCAAGCGCCTGCTGCGCTTTTTAGTACTCAGGGACTTTACCTCGGGTGGAATGGTGAAGCTGGGTATGGCGGTGCAGGGAATTTCATCTGCAATAGAGGGGGAGGCTCTGGTGGCTTCACTTGGCGTAGCGTCAACGCAGACAATACTGCAGGCGGACCAATCATGGCCTACGGTTACGACGGCACCCTCTCAGTACCGCTCGCGGTGTCTGTTCCCAAAATCGTTGGGTTGACAACCGCAATTTCCGTCAGCCAGGGCGGCACAGGCGCTACCGATGCAGCGACAGGCTTATACAACCTAGGCGGCCAACCGAAGACAGCCAGTTTAACTGCATTGTCATTTGACACATTTGCAGCAAACCAAGTGCCCTATTTCGCTAGTGCTAGTACTACTGCGCTGATGACCGTCTCGCCGTTTATGCGCACAGTTTTGGACGATACAAACGCAGCGATAGCATGTGACACACTTGGCCTCTCAGCTGGAACTTATATTCCAAAGTTTGCTTCGTCGAAAGGTGCAACGACTGTCAATACCACCATTGGTAGCGGGCAAGGCCTCTACTTTGGGTGGAATGAAAGCTCTGGCGGAGGAGAGGCAAACTTTACCTGCAATAAAGGCGGCGGTGGTGGTGGATTCACGTGGCGCAGCATTAATACTGATAACAGTGCCACCGGTCCCACAATGAGCTACAGCTATGCTGGGAGTCTGACTGTCCCAGGCACTGTCACTCAGGGTTCTGATCGTCGACTAAAGAAGAATGATGTAGAAATCTTGGATGGTCTGGAGAAGATCCTAGCCGTTCGCCCTGTCGAATTTGATCGGCGTGCCACGCTTGACGACGAAGAGTACCCCTTCCATGAGTCAGGAGTAATTGCGCAGGAGTTGAACGAAGTGCTACCCATCTTGGTGACGCAGCCAAGTGACGAGATCGGTGGCGATGTGTGGCGGGTAAATTACACCGGGCTCATCCCTTATCTCATCTCCGCCATCAAGGAGCTCAAGGCTGAGCTCGATAAACTCAAATCTACGAGCACTACACCTTAGTGGCTCCCAATTCATGGCTCGCTGCGGCCAACCCAGCTGTAACCCCGGCCCTTTCACGTACCTGAAGACGAACCCAGGGCGTAGAACCGCACGATCGCCCAGTGCTGGATGTAAAACCTGCAAGAGCCCCCGTCAAGACTATGAGCCAATTCCTCACCACGCTGAAAACCGAACAACTGGGTAAATGGCAACACCGCCTCCTCGCCGATCTCATCCTGGACGATGACCTGGTGGGCCTGATCACGGTGCCCCGTGGCTTCCTCACGGACTTCGCCACCCTCGACCCGCTGCACAACCCCATCCTGTTCCCCGGCTTCGCACTGGTCAGTGGCTACGGCAACTACGCCGCCACCGTGCATGACTGGCTGTACAGCACCGGCCAGTTCAGCCGCAAGGTCAGCGACGGTGTGTTCTACCGTGCCCTGCGCGCCGAGGGTGTCGCGCAGTGGCGTGCCGGGTTGTTCTGGGCGGGGGTGCGTGCAGGCGGCGCGGCGCATTACGCCAACGCGGCCAATGGCCCCTCATCACCCGTTTCGAGAGGTTGACCATGCTGTTGAACGAGCAGCAATTGCTGCAGATATTGCCCGACGCCCGCCCTGTAGCGGGCATTTTTTTGCCTGCGTTGAACCAGGCGATGCAGCGTTACCGCGTTGATTCGTGCGTGCGCATCGCCGCGTTCCTGGCGCAGGTCGGTTATGAGTCGGGGAGCTTTCGCCGGCTGGCGGAGAACCTGAGCTACAGCGCGCAGCGTATACGCCAGCTCGGTGAAGCATCGGCCCCAGGGTCGCGTTGGCGCTCGTTGGTGCCGATGGCGGATCAGCTGGCACATAACCCTCAGGCGTTGGCTGAAGCGGCCTACGGTGGGCGGCTGGGTAACGACGTGGCCGGCGACGGCTATCGCTACCGCGGACGCGGCTTGATCCAGCTGACCGGCAAGGGCCGTTATCGCCTGGCCGGTCAGGCCCTGGGCCAGGACCTGGTGGCCGCGCCGCAGTGGCTGGAAACACCCGAGGGCGCGGCGTTGTCGGCCGCGTGGTTCTGGGCCGACAACGGCCTGAATGAATTGGCCGATGCCGGGCGTTTCTCGCAAATCACTCGACGCATCAATGGCGGGCTCAACGGTGCGCAGGAACGCCTGTTGTTGCGCGACCGCGCGGCCACCGTGCTGGCCCAGGCCACGCTGGCCCGGGCGGCCGTACTGCCCATTGCTTCCCATACAACCATGGAGTCTTACGCATGAACCTATCGCAACTCAAAGCCAATGGCGGCTTCATCGACACCCAGCAGGTGCGCAAGGAACTGAACTGGACCCACCCCGATCCGCACTCCGGCGAGCCGGTCACTGATGTGCTGGTGGTGCAGGTGCGGCGCCAGTCGTTCGGTGTCATCGAGCGGCTGTTCGTGGCGGGGGAGGGGGAGCAGAGCCGAAATGCACGCTTCATCGCCGCGTCGGTAAGTCTCGGGGAAGACGGTGAAGAAGAGCTTTCCTACGAGGATGCCTACAGCCTGGACCCGGGTTTGGGTTTTCTGATCCTCAACGCCGTGAACGAAGTCAACGGCACCGGGGGTAGCCCCGCAAAGCGCTGACGGCCGCCGACGAGTTCTGGCACGAACTGGTACTGAACGGTGTGGGCGGCCGCACCATTGCAGAGGCCAAGGAGCGGCTCAGTTATCAGGAAGCGCTGGCCTGGGAGCAATACCTGGTGCGCTATGGCTCGTTGCACCCCGGGCGTCGGCTGGAGGCCAGCAGCGCGACGGTGGCATTGCAGGTTCATCGGCTGGGCGGTGGCAGCGCCGAGCTTGCCGATTTCATGCCACACGAATTGCGCCAAGGGGTATCGCTGGAGCGAGCCATGGAGCAGTGGTACTGAACATTAATGATTCAAGGGAGTGCGACGATGGCGACTCAGGGAACGTTGACGGTGGACATCAGTGGGCTGGATCAGGCGTTTGCCTCGGTCACCCAGCTGTTGAACGACCGTATCAGCAAGATGCAGAAAAGTTTCGAGGCAGCGGGTTCGGCGGTAGGGTTGTCGTTCAGTGACGCAGCGAAAACTGCCTCGCGGCAGGCGGCAGGGTCCGTGGCGCAATTCAGCGATGCGTTCGAGCCGGCTAGCGACAGCCTTGGTGAGTTGATCAAGAACAACACGCGGTTAGGGCAGATGCTCAAGGACAGTGCCCGGCAGATGCCGGACTATTCCAAGGCATCGCTGCCGGTACCGACGCCAACCAGCATTCTGGCCATGTCCGGTAGCGTGGAAGCGGCGCAGGTGGGGATGGGCGGGCGGCAGGCGACGTTGGCCAAGTCGCTGGGGGCCAATGATGTGTCTTTTGCGACCGACCGCATGAAGCTGTCAGAGGACTTCAAGCAAAAAGGAGGAGACACGAATCCCGATTATCAGGTGAAATTGGCGAGCCTCACCGATGCGCATGCGCAGATGGCCACGCAGATTCAAGCCAACTACGATGAGATGACCAAATCATTGGGTGACTGGACCAACGGTGCCTCTGCGGCCTGGGGCGATTACCTGGACTCCGCGGGTAATGTTGCGGGTAAAACCAAGACCCTGTTCACCTCCGCGTTCAGCGACATGGACGACGCCGTCTACAACTTCGCCATGACCGGCAAGTTCTCGTTCTCCGACTTCGCCAAGTCGGTGATTACCGATATGGCGAAGATCGCTGCCAAGACCGCGACGTCGAGTGCATTGAGTTCGTTGCTGGGAATTGCCGGTAGCGCAGTGATGTCGCTCTTCGGCAGCGGGACGCCGGCCGCAGGCGTGACGACCGCAAGCGTCGGCAGTTCGACCCTGTCCTTCAACCCTCAACTGGACACATCGGCGCTGGGCTCTTACAGCGGTACAGCATTCGCCAACGGTGGTGCCTTCACCAACTCCGTCGCCACCAGCCCCACGGTAGCCCCCATGGCCCTGTTCGGCGAAGCCGGCCCGGAGGCCATCATGCCGCTGAGCCGCGGCCCCGATGGCTCCCTGGGGGTCATGGCCGCCGGTACCGGCCAGGGCACCAGCAGCAACCAGGTAGTGATCCAGCAGACCATCAACGTGGGCGATAGCCAGGGCACCGCGACCAGTGGCGTCAAGAGCCAGGACCTGGCCAACGCCTATGCCGGCGCCGCGCGTCAGGGTGCGTCCGAACAGATCGCCCGCGACCTGCAACCCGGTGGCCGGATCTGGTCCGCCATCAATGGCCGCTGATACCCCTTTCTTCAAGGACATCTCATGAGCATGGAAACCTTTACCTGGGTACCGAAGGTCGAACCGGTCGGTACCGTCGATTTCCGCCTGCGCACCGCGCAGTTCGGTGATGGCTATCAGCAGCAGGTGGCTGATGGCCTCAACAACAAAAGCCAGTCGTGGCCGCTGACGTTCGTCGGGGACGAGGGTGTGATCAAGGCGATCGCCACGTTTCTCGACCGTCATGGTGGTGCGCGCTCGTTCCAGTGGGCGCCGCCTCTGGGCGAATTGGGCCTGTACCGTTGCAAAAGCTACCAGCCGACCCCTCGCGGCGCAGGGCTGTACAGCCTCACCGCCACGTTCGAGCAAGGTTTCGCACCCTGAAGCACCTGGTGTACGGTAGCGGCTATTCCCCCGTTGCCATGGAGCGCCCCGATGGACCCGATCACTCAACTGTCGCAGTCGCTGGGTGAAGGCCTCAAGGGCCTGCACCAGCAGGTCACCACCGCCGAGTCCTGCACCGGCGGTGGTATTGGTGAGGCGATCACCCGCATCGCGGGCAGCTCCGCCTGGTTCGAAGCCGGTTACATCACCTATTCCAACGCGCAGAAAACCGCGCAGCTGGGGGTGGCGCCGGAACTGTTCGCCCGTGTCGGCGCGGTGAGCTGCGAGGTGGTCGAGGCCATGGCGCTGGGCGCGGCCGAGCGCAGTGGGGCGCGTTTCGCGGTGGCCGTCAGTGGCATCGCCGGGCCGGACGGCGGCACGCCCGGCAAGCCGGTGGGCACCGTGTGGCTCGCCTGGGCCGACGGCCGCCAGGTGGTTTCCCAGCGCCAGCAGTTCACCGGGGACCGTGACGAGGTCCGCCGACAAACGGTAAAGGCCGCGCTAGAGGGGCTGATACGTCTTGTAGCAGGAGAAATCTCAATACAGGGGTAGGCGTGCAACGTTCCCTGTGGAATAATACTGGCTACTTATACAGTTATTCGGCCATCAGGCCTAATTGATTTCTAGAGAGGACTTTAATGGACGACAACAAGAAGAAAGCCTTGGCTGCGGCCTTGGGTCAGATCGAACGTCAATTCGGCAAGGGTGCCGTGATGCGTATGGGTGACCACGACCGCCAGGCTATTCCTGCTATCTCCACCGGCTCCCTGGGCCTGGACATCGCGTTGGGCATCGGCGGTCTGCCGAAAGGCCGTATCGTCGAGATCTACGGCCCGGAATCGTCGGGTAAGACGACCCTGACCCTGTCGGTGATCGCCCAGGCCCAGAAGATGGGCGCCACCTGTGCGTTCGTCGACGCCGAGCACGCCCTGGACCCTGAGTACGCCGGCAAGCTGGGCGTGAACGTCGACGACCTGCTGGTCTCCCAGCCGGACACCGGCGAACAGGCCCTGGAAATCACCGACATGCTGGTGCGTTCCAACGCCGTCGACGTGATCATCGTCGACTCCGTGGCGGCTCTGGTACCGAAGGCCGAGATCGAAGGCGAAATGGGTGACATGCACGTGGGCCTGCAGGCTCGCCTGATGTCCCAGGCGCTGCGCAAGATCACCGGTAACATCAAGAACGCCAACTGCCTGGTCATCTTCATCAACCAGATCCGCATGAAGATCGGCGTCATGTTCGGCAGCCCGGAAACCACCACGGGTGGTAACGCGCTGAAGTTCTACGCTTCGGTCCGTCTGGACATCCGCCGTACCGGCGCGGTGAAGGAAGGCGACGAAGTGGTCGGCAGCGAAACTCGCGTCAAGATCGTCAAGAACAAGGTGGCGCCACCTTTCCGTCAGGCTGAATTCCAGATTCTCTACGGCAAGGGTATCTACCTCAACGGCGAGATCATCGACCTGGGTGTTGCCCACGGTCTGTTGGAGAAAGCCGGTGCCTGGTACAGCTACCAAGGTAGCAAGATCGGTCAGGGCAAGGCCAACTCGGCCAAGTTCCTGGCGGACAACCCGGAAATCGGTGCGGCTCTCGAGAAGCAGATCCGTGACAAGCTGCTGACTGGCGGTGTCGATGCCAAGAAAGCCGCTGTCGTTGAAGCCGATGCCGAAGACGAAGTGGTAGACGCAGACGTCGATTTCTAAGTACGTCATGTCCGTCATACTGGATACACCCGTCGCTGTGCGACGGAGCGCCATGGACCTGCTCGCGCGACGCGAGCACGGTCGGGTCGAGCTGACGCGCAAGCTGCGTCAGCGCGGCGCCACCCCCGAAATGATCGACCAGGAACTCGACCGTCTGACGGAAGAAGGCCTGCTGTCCGAATCCCGCTACCTCGAAAGCTTCATCAATTACCGTGCCCGCTCCGGGTATGGCCCTGTGCGCATCCGCGAGGAGCTGGGCCAACGTGGCCTGCAACGCGCGGACATCGAGCAGGCATTGCGTGAAAGCGCTTTCGACTGGCCTGCGCAGTTGGCGGACGTCTGGCGGCGCAAGTTTGCCGGCCAATTGCCAACCGACCCACGCAGCCGTGCCCAGCAGACTCGCTTCCTGAGCTACAGAGGCTATCCACTGGACATGATCGGCCGCCTGCTGAGTGGCCGAAGCTTCGACGACTGATCAGGTCGCCTTCATGGGTTTCCGTGGTCGTGTGCTGGCATTGGCCAACACACCGGTCGCGGGGGCTGCGGCCCAGTTTTCAGGCTGGTTCAGGTAGTCAACCAATTCACGCAAACGGCCGTTGTCACGCCCATTGAAGGTAAAGGCCAGGCGAGTGAGGTGGCTGAACTGCGGCTCCTCATGGGTTTCGCCGTCGTACGCATGCTGGTGAAAGGTGTCGCTCAGGCACAGATCTGCGAATTGCTGCCGCACCCCGATCAGCGCGTCTTCGCTCAGCGCATGTTTCAGTCGCACCACGAACAGGTTCTTGAGCCAGCGGCTGGAATGGAAGTTGGCGTAGAACCGGTTGATCTCGTCCACGGCTTCTTCAGCGCTGTATACCAGGCGCATCAGTTTCAGGTCCGTGGGCAGGATGTAGTGGTTGTCGCGCAATTGTTTGCCGATGAAGTCCAGGCAGTCCTGCCAGAAACGGCCGCCGGGTGCGTCCAGCAGCACCACTGGCACCAGCGGGCTCTTGCCGGTTTGAATCAGGGTCAGCACTTCCAATGCCTCGTCCAGGGTGCCGAAGCCGCCCGGGCAGAGCACCAACGCGTCGGCCTCCTTGACGAAAAACAGTTTGCGAATGAAGAAGAAGTGGAACGGCAACAACTGGTCGCTGCCCTCCATGGTGGCGTTGGCGTGCTGCTCGAAGGGCAGGGTGATATTGAAGCCCAGGCTGTGAGCCAGGCCTGCCCCCTCGTGGGCGGCCGCCATGATGCCGCCACCCGCACCGGTGATCACCATGAGGTCCGAGCGTGACAGGGCGGCGCCCAGTTCGCGGGCCAGCGCATACAACGGGTGTTCCAGTGGCGTTCGCGCTGAACCGAACACGGTTACCTTGCGCCGGCCCTTGAATTGTTCCAGCACGCGAAAGGCGTGTTCCAGTTCGCGCAGTGCTTGCAGGGTGATCTTGGCATTCCAGCGGTTGCGGTCGTCCTGGGCCATGCGCAGTACGGTCAGCATCATGTCACGGTAGAGCGCCAGGTTGGGGCTGTTGGGGGCGATGAGGCTCAGTTGGGTTTCGACTTGCCGGGTAAGGTCCAGGCCATTGCTGCTGAAGTGGGTGGACAGGAAGTCATTGGGTTCGTAAGGCATTCAAACGTCTCCTTCTGCATATGAGCCTTTGGCCGGTACCGAGCGAAATCGGTTGGCCGCGACACTGCTTGTGTCGCTGGCTGTCCAGGCTAATGGCCGGACATTGCAGTAAGCCCGCGAGGGGCGGTCGAGGCAGTGGTCGTCGAGCGTGACGCCGGCTGGGGTGGCCTCTTCGAGCCCAGCGGCGCAGGGGTATGGGTGTAACTCTAGACCCTGCCGGTGGTGTGTGCGTTGGCTCGATCATGGGCCCACGGACTCGCGACGGGCAAGTAATGGGTTGATGAAAAATATTGCACACAAACCGTTCGTCTGAATGGATCCATCGTTGCGCAGGGTCTGATTTACTGATGAGACAGGGATGACGAAACAATGTCGCCCAGAGGCGGGGCGCAGGGAGGCAGGGATGAAGCGAATCAGCCTGGAACTGGACAGCGAATTGCTGGGCTTGTTGAGCCGTTCGGCTCAAGCCAATCATGTGACGCTGGAGGAGGAATGCCTGCGCCGCCTGGAAGGCGCCCAGCGCCGCTCCAGCTATATGCAGGCGCTGGTGGCCGAATTGCGCGCCGATGATGCACAGCGGCGCGAACGAACCGGGTGATTACTTCTTCTTGGCGGCTTTGCCGTTCAGCAGGGCACAGTGCTCCGCGGTGTAGCGCTGGGTGGTGACCGCCAGGTTGGTATGGTTCTCGGTGAACTCGTAGCGCATTGCCGCGCCTTTGTTCATCAGGTCGCGGTAGCCTTTGTTGCTGCACACGCTGCGGCCAAGCTGCACACGCACGGCCTCGGGGTTGGCGCGCATTTTCTCGGCTTCACCCTGCTGCACACTGAGGTGGTCGACCAGCTCGCTGCCTTCCACCGTGTAGCCCTGGTCAAGAATGTTCTCGTTGACCTCACGCGGCGTGCCCAGGTTGCTCTGTTCGGCAACCTGCTGAAGCAGTTTGCCCAGCTCGAACTCTTGCAGCGATGCGGCCTGAGCTGCTACCGGCAGGGCCAGCACGAGGGTGAGGGGGGCGATAAAGCGCAGCATGAAACTCTCCTGATTCGGTGACTGGCTGTTGGACCAGCGACCGGCCCGTGCGTTCATAAAGCCGCTGATTATAGGGGTAAAGCTCCCGGTTCGGCAGTGCAAGCTCTGATAAACTCTTGGTCTTTCAGGCTGGCGGCCATGCCGGTCATGCCCATGCGAGCCCTTTGTCACCATGCCCCATGCTGTTTCCCGCCTGCGTTCCGCGCGCCTGGCCCAGTGCCTCAAGCCCTTTGTCTCCCGTGGTTCAAGGGCGCCACGTTGCCCAGGTTGCCGGGTCATTTTCGAGTATTGCCTGTGCCAGTACCGCCCCACCGTGGCGGCGCGGTCAGGCATGTGCCTGGTGATGCATGACGTCGAGCCGCTGAAACCGTCCAATACCGGCTGGCTGATCGCCGATGTGCTCGCCGACACCCACGCTTTCGCCTGGTCGCGCACCACGGTGGACGAGCAATTGCTGGCATTGCTGGATGACCCGCGGTGGCAGCCGTACATTGTTTTTCCGGGCGAGTTCGTGGCGCCCGAGCGGGTGGTAACCGAGGTCAGCCATGACGAGGGCAAACGGCCGCTGTTCATCCTGCTGGACGCCACCTGGACCGAAGCTCGCAAGATGTTTCGCAAAAGCCCATACCTGGAGCGCTTTCCGGTATTGAGCCTGGCGAGCGACCAGCTCTCGCGCTACAAGCTGCGACGCTCCAAGCGTGACGACCACTTCTGCACCGCTGAGGTGGCCGCACTGTGCCTGGAGCTGGCCGGTGACCAGCAGGCATCCACGGTGCTCGATACCTGGCTGGACGTTTTCACAGGTCACTACCTGGCGGCGAAGTTTCAGTTGCCTCTCAGCGGGCTGGATGAAGTCCATGCCCGCCTTGAGGCCGTGGCGCCCTAAGCGGTCGCGGTGGCGGAGGCGCGCTGGGGCCACAACTGTGCGATCAGCATGCCCGCCAGCATCAATGCGCAACCCAGGTAGCCGCGCGGTTGCAGCGCTTCACCCAGCAGCCAGGCACCCGCGATGGCGGCGAATACCGCTTCCAGTGACAGGATGATTGCCGCGTGGGAGGCAATGGCGTCTTTCTGGGCCACCACCTGCAGGGTGTAGCCGATGCCCACGGCGACGATGCCGCCATACAGCAGGGCGGGGCCCGCTGCGATGATCGAGTCCAGGTCGACAGGCTCCATCACCAGTGCCAGCGCCAGGCTGACCACTGCGCAGGTGGCGAATTGCAGGAACGCCAGGCGAATTGGATCGTGGCGGCTGGCGAACAGGCCTACCAGCACTACATGCCCGCCCCACACGAATGCGCCGGCCAGTTGCAGCCAGTCGCCTGACGACACCTGAAAGTTGTCGCCCACGCTCAGCAGGAACATGCCCACCACCGCCAGTGCAGCCCCCAGCCAGGTACCGGTGCCGGTCTTGTGGCCCAGCAGCAGGCCCAGCAGCGGTACCACGATCACGTATAGCCCGGTGATGAAACCGGAGTTGGTCACGCTGGTGAACAGCAAGCCCACCTGCTGCAGGTTGATGCCCAGCGCCAGGGCCAGCCCCATCAGCACGCCGCCCAGCCACAGGCCTCGGGTCATGAACGGTTCGTGGCGGGTTTCGTTCCCCCCACGCCCTAGCACCAGCGGCAGCAGGCACAGCGAGCCCAGCGCAAAACGCAGGCCGGAATAAAGGAAGGGGCCGATGTGGTGCATCCCGGCGGTCTGGGCAACAAAGCCCGAGCCCCAGATCATGGCGGTCAACAACATCAGCAGGTCTGCACGCAAGGCTTGGCGACGCATGGGGGTTCTCTTGTAATGGGCAAGCGTGGTCCGGCCAAGGCGGTAAACCGGTGGCCAGACGGGAAGCGGAACGAGGGGTGCGACTTTAGCCGTAAAGCATCGAACTTGACCACCCTGTCAGGCCTCGGCATCCTTGGCGCCGATTCGGGCACCCCATACGTTACAACCGCCAATCTTTTCCGTGAGTTGGCGTTAAAATAAGCCCGATTGCCTCGGCAGGCGCCGACTCCTGCGCGCCTGCACAGAACAGGATCATTAGATCGATGGCCACATACGACATCCTGATAGCCGATGACCACCCTCTTTTCCGCGGCGCGCTGCGCCAGGCCGTGACCCTGGGGCTGGGTACCGACACCCGCCTGGTCGAAGTGGCGACCATCGCCGAACTCGAAGCTCAACTAACGGCCAAGGCTGACTGGGACCTGGTGCTGCTGGACCTGAACATGCCGGGGGCTTATGGCTTCTCCGGCCTGGTGCTGTTGCGGGGCCAATACCCGCAAGTACCCGTGGTCATGGTGTCTGCCCAGGAAGAAGCGTCGGTGGTAGTGCGCGCGCGTGAATTCGGCGCCAGCGGCTTCATCCCCAAGTCCAGCCCCCTGGAAGTCATTCAGCAGGCGGTGCGCAATGTGCTGGAAGGAGAGGTCTGGTGGCCGCCGCAGGCCTTTGAAGCAGTCAGCGTATCGGCTGAGGCCAAGGCCGCCAGCGAGGGCCTTGCCAGCCTCACACCGCAGCAATTCCGGGTGCTGACCATGGTCTGCGAAGGCCTGCTGAACAAGCAGATCGCCTACGAGTTAAGCGTCTCGGAGGCCACGATCAAGGCCCACGTCACTGCCATTTTCCGCAAGCTCAATGTGCGCACCCGTACGCAGGCGGCGTTGCTGCTGCAACAACTTGAGTCAATTTCGTCGACTTGAGGCATAGTGCCTTCACGCTTTTTTGACTCATGCTGCATTAGCGTCCCTTTTTTACCCAGTGACAGTTGACCCTACATGTCCCCATATAAAGGCCAGACCGGCCTGAAACGCATCTTCAACGCCACGGGCTATTCGCTCGACGGCTTGCGCGCGGCCTTCATCGGCGAAGCCGCGTTCCGCCAATTGGTGCTACTCAACGTGGTACTGGTGCCCATCGCTTTCATGGTGCACGTCAGCCGTGCGGAGCGCGCGATCCTGATCGCCGTGTGCCTGCTGGCGCTGATCGTGGAGTTGTTCAATTCGGCGGTGGAAGCGGCCATCGACCGTATCTCCCTGGACCGCCACCCCTTGTCCAAGAATGCCAAGGACATGGGGAGCGCCGCGCAGTTCGTGGTGTTGTGCATGATCGCTGTGGTGTGGGGCGTGATTCTGATCTGATCAGGGTATGGTGGGCAGCACGATCTCGTCGCTGCGCCGCACGCCGGCCGTGAAGGCACGGCACAGTTCCAGGAATTCGCGCATGGCCTGGGTCTGATATTTCTGTTTGTGCCAGATGAAGAAGAATTCCCGGGTCAGGTCCAGGTCCGGGGTTTCCACCGCCACCAGGCTACCCCGGCGAAAGGCATCGCGCAGCGCCAGCCGTGAGATGCAGCCGATGCCCAGGCCGGATTCCACCGCACGCTTGATGGCTTCGGTGTGTTCCAGTTCAAGCCTTACGTTCAGCGATGATCGATGGTGGCGCATGGCCTGGTCGAAGGTCAGGCGTGTGCCCGAACCCTGCTCGCGCAGAATCCATGCTTCGCGTGTCAACTCGTCGAGGGTAGCCCGGCCGCGGCTGGCCAACGGGTGACGCGGGGCACAGAACACCACCAGTTCGTCGGCCACCCAAGGCTGCACTTCAATGTCGGGGTGGCTGCAATCGCCTTCGATCAACCCCAGGTCTATTTCGTAGTGGGCGACCTGGTGCACGATATTGGCGGTGTTCTGTACATGCAGTTTGACCTGGCTTTCGGGGTGCACCTGCATGAAGCTGCCGATCAGCAACGTGGCCAGGTAATTGCCGATGGTCAGCGTGGCGCCCACGGCCAGCGAACCAAAGCCGGACTTGCCGTTGAGCAGGTCCTCGATTTCCTTGGCCTGGTCCAGCAGCGCCACGGCCTGGGGCAGCAACTGATGGCCCAGTGCGTTGAGGCTCAGGCGCTTGCCGGCACGGTCGAACAGCTGGCAGCTGGACTGGCGCTCCAGTTCGGTGATGGAGGTACTGGCGGCCGACTGCGACAGCGCCAGCAGGCTGGCGGCGCGGGAGACACTCTCCTGCTGGGCCACGGCGACGAAGACCTGGAGCTGACGTAGAGTAAATCGCATATCGATATAACCGATAACCCATATCTTGATAATTCAATTAACAGATATTGTGTCTCCCGCTAGAATATTGCGCAATCGCGCTCTCGTTCGGCGCACGCGTTTTCTGAGGAGCCCCCGTACATGAGCAACATGAACCACGAACGTGTACTCAGTGTCCATCACTGGAATGACACCCTGTTCAGCTTCAAGTGCACCCGTGATCCGGGCCTGCGCTTCGAGAACGGTCAGTTCGTGATGATCGGCCTGCAGCAACCCAACGGCCGCCCGCTGATGCGCGCTTACTCCATCGCCAGCCCGAACTGGGAAGAGCATCTGGAATTCTTCAGCATCAAGGTGCCTGATGGCCCGCTGACTTCCCAGTTGCAGCACCTGAAGGAAGGCGACGAGATCATCATCAGCAAAAAGCCTACCGGTACCCTGGTGCTTGATGACCTCAAACCAGGCAAGCACCTGTACCTGCTGAGCACCGGCACTGGCCTGGCGCCGTTCATGAGCGTCATCCAGGACCCGGAAACCTACGAGCGTTTCGAAAAGGTCATCCTGTGCCACGGCGTGCGCTATGTGAACGAAGTCGCCTACCGCGAGTTCATTACCGAACACCTGCCACAGAACGAGTTCTTCGGTGAAGCGCTGCGGGACAAACTGATCTACTACCCCACCGTCACCCGCGAGCCATTCGAAAACGAAGGCCGTCTGACCGACCTGATGCGCAGCGGCAAGCTGTTCAGCGACATCGGCCTGCCGCCGATCAACCCGCAGGACGACCGCGCCATGCTGTGCGGTAGCCCGAGCATGCTCGACGAGACCAGCGAAGTGCTCAACAGCTTCGGCCTGACCGTGTCGCCACGCATGCGTGAGCCCGGTGACTACCTGATCGAGCGCGCCTTCGTCGAGAAGTAATCGCCGTTTCACAAAAAAACCGCCCTCGTGGCGGTTTTTTTATATCAGTACGGTGACGCCCCCTACACGCCAGTGGCAACCACTTCCAGCACGCAGATGGTGCCCGGCCGCGGATAGTGCCAGCGCACGTCAACATCCCAGAACCGCACCCCATATTCGCGCTCAGGCGCGGGCACCTGGTACGCGGGGCGTGGGTCCTGGGCCAGGCACTGTTCGATCAATGCCACCAGAGGCTCTGCCAGGCGCGTGGCATGGCTATGAGCCTGCACCAGGGCTGTGTCAGCCCATTCGACGGCAATCGCCTCAGGCGCACCGCTGGCCATGTCGTTGCGGGCGTGCGGCAGGCTGTCGGCGTAGGGCACGTAGGGTTTGATGTCCAGCACCGGGGTGCCGTCCAGCAGGTCTATGCCCGACAACCACAGCTTCCCGGCCTCGACCTTCTCCAGGCGCACCACCGACTGGCCAATACCATTGGGCCTGTGGGTGGCGCGGGTGGCGAACACCCCCATGCTCTTGTTGCCGCCCAGGCGTGGCGGGCGCACTTTCAAGCGTGGCTTGTCTTCCAGTGCCTGGTGGAACAGGAACAGCAGCCACACATGGCTGACCTGCTCCAGGCCCTGAACCGCGTCGCCCTGGTCAAATGGCGCCACCAGCTCCAGCACCCCCCGGGCGGCGGGTGCCAGTTGCGGCTGGCGGGGGATGGCGAATTTTTCCTTGAAGCAGGAACGGACAAAGCCGATGGGCGCAACGCTATAGGTCATGGGTCAGTATCAGCGGCAACCGGCATTGTCATAGGGGCCCGACATGCGCTGCCAGCCGGCGCCGGGATTGGTTTGCGAGCAGACCATGGCGCCGTTCTGGGTGATGCTCTGCCATTTGTACCAGGGGGCTGGGCCGGCAGCAGCAATCAGCGGGAACGCCACTGCAACGATAAGCAATAGACGCTTGAACATGTCGAACTCCGAAACACGACAAAGGGGGGATGGCCACGCCCTTTGTGGGGCCGGGCGTGGGATACCTTCAATGATTCAGCCGCGCACGCGCAGGGTCAAGCCCTTCAGGAAGTTGCGCAGCAACTGGTCGCCGCACGGGCGGTAGTTGTTGTGGCCGACCTTGCGGAACAATGCGCTCAGCTCGGGCTTGGAGACCGGAAACTCGGCCGCCTTGAGCACGGCGTGCATGTCGTCTTCCTTGAGTTCGAACGCCACGCGAAGCTTCTTCAGGATGATGTTGTTGGTCACCGGGGTTTCGATCGGCTGGGCCGGGCGGCTGTCGTCCTTGCCGCGTTTGAAGAACACCAGGCCGTCGAGGAAGTGTGCCATGACCAGGTCAGGGCAGTGCTCGAAACCTTCTTCCTCGTCTTTCTTCAGGTAATTGATGACATCGGCCTTGCTGACCTCCAGGCCCGAGAGCTTGATGATGTCGACCACTTTGGCGTCGCTGATGTCGAGCATGTAGCGCACGCTGCGCAGTACATCGTTGTGAATCATGGTGTAAATCCCGAGTGTTGCGTAAATAAGAGGGTCAGAACTTTTCGTTGCTGGCCAGGTAGCGCCACTGGCCCGCCGGGACCTTGCCCAGGGACACACCGCCTATGCGGATGCGGCGCATGCCCACCACGGTGAGGCCGACACTGGTGCACAGAAGCGCGATGATGCCCGGCTGCGGGTTCTTCATGGCGATGCGCAGGCGCGTTTCGTTCTGCCAGCTGGCCTTGACCGCCGGCAGCGGTTTGCCTTTGTAGGTGGCGCCGTGGGCCAGGCGGTTGAGGCCGTGCTCGGACATTTGCCCGCTGACTTCAACCACGTATTCCTGTTCGATCTTGGCGGCGTCGGCGGTCAGCTTGCGCAGTATTTTCCAGTCCTGGGTGAACACCTGCAGGCCACTGGCACCGGCTTGCAGCTCGGCGCCGCAGGTCAGGCGCAGGAAGTGGCCCTTGAGCGGGCGCTTGCTGTAGCTGTGTTCCGGCGACAGGTTGGCAGCCACCAGGCTGGCCTGGGCCTGTTCCAGCGACTGCCCTGCTTCCTGGTGCAGCAGCAGGGTCACCGGCTCTGGCTGTTCGGCCTTGGCGTCGGGGCTCAAGGCAACCACCTGGGTGTCGACCTTGAACTGCGGCTCGTCGACGACTTCACCGTCCACTGTCACCCAGCCCCCTTCGATAAACAGTTCGGCCTCGCGGCGGGAGCAGCCCACCAGTTCGATGAGGCGTTTGGACAGGCGAATGGGATCAGACATGACAGGGGCCGTGACAAAAGAAGGGCGCTAGTGTAACCGCCCTGCGCCGGTTAAGCCCGTGCAGATTGTCGCTGGGCGCGGCGCAGGTGCAGCAGCGGGTAGGGTTGGCCCATGCCGTCGACCTCGGAGCGGCCTACCACTTCAAAGCCTTGCTTGAGGTAAAAGCCGAAGGCCTGTTCATTCTGTTCGTTGACGTCCAGCTGGTCCGCGTTGAGGTGGTCGAAGGCAAAGTCCAGCAGGCGTGTGCCAATACCCTGGCCGCGGAAGTCGGGGTGGATGAACAGCATCTCGACCTTGCCTGCCGCCACCCCGGCGAAACCGGTGATGCGCTGGCGCTCGTCCTTGCAGCAGATCAGCATGACCGCGTCCAGGTAGTGTTTCTCTACCAGGCCGCGCAGCAGGGTGATGTAGCTGTCGGGAAGGAAGTGGTGCGTGGCGCGCACCGAGGCTTCCCAGAGCCGCGTCAGTTCCGGGTAGTCGTTCGCGCGGGGGGTGTGCACCAGCAGATGTTTGCCCATGTCGGTCGCTCCTTGATCCTCCTCTAACTGTAGCAGTGGCCGTCAGGCCGCGTCAGCAGGCAACACGGTGTTGGCAGCGGGCGCGGCCTGGCGGCCGCTGGTACAGGTGGTCGGGCAACGTGCAGGCATGAAAAAAAACCTGCCGCGGGGGCAGGTTTTTCAGTGACGCAGGGCGCTTAGATCCGCTCGGCCCACAGGTCGTACTCGTCGGCATCCACCACGCGGCACATGACCTTGTCGCCAGCGTTCAGGCCTTCGGCGCCTTCGATGAATACGCTGCCATCGATTTCCGGTGCGTCGAAGAAGCAGCGGCCCACGGCGCCCTGTTCGTCCACTTCATCGATCAGCACTTCAATCTCTTTACCGATCTTCATCTGCAGGCGCGCGGCGCTGATGGCCTGCTGGTGAGCCATGAAGCGGTCCCAGCGGTCCTGCTTGACATCATCGGGTACCACTTCGGCGTCCAGGTCGTTGGCTGGGGCGCCTTCGACCGGCGAGTACTGGAAGCAGCCGACACGGTCCAGCTGGGCTTCGGTGAGCCAGTCCAGCAGGTACTGGAAGTCTTCCTCGGTTTCGCCTGGGAAGCCGACGATGAAGGTGGAGCGGATGATCAGGTCCGGGCACTGTTCGCGCCATTTCTTGATGCGCGCCAGGGTCTTGTCTTCGAAGGCCGGGCGTTTCATCAGTTTCAGCACTTTGGGGCTTGCGTGCTGGAACGGGATGTCCAGGTACGGCAACAGTTTGCCAGCGGCCATCAGCGGGATGATGTCGTCGACATTCGGGTACGGGTACACGTAATGCAGGCGTACCCACACGCCCAGGCTGCTCAGGGCCTCGCACAGTTCCAGCATGCGGGTCTTGACCGGGCGGCCGTTCCAGAAGTCGGTCTTGTACTTGACGTCCACGCCGTAGGCGCTGGTGTCCTGGGAAATCACCAGGAGCTCTTTCACGCCTGCCTTGACCAGGCGCTCGGCCTCGCTCAGCACGTCGCCCACCGGGCGGCTGACCAGCTTGCCGCGCATGGACGGAATGATGCAGAAGCTGCAACTGTGGTTGCAGCCTTCGGAAATCTTCAGGTAGGCGTAATGGCGCGGGGTCAGCTTGATGCCCTGTGGCGGCACCAGGTCGATGAGCGGGTTGTGGTCCTGTCGCGGCGGTACCACTTCGTGCACGGCGGTCACGACCTGCTCGTACTGCTGCGGGCCGGTCACTGCCAGCACGCTGGGGTGCACGTTGCGGATCGCGCTTTCTTCCACGCCCATGCAGCCGGTGACGATGACCTTGCCGTTTTCGGCCAGGGCTTCGCCAATCACTTCCAGGGACTCGGCCTTGGCGGTGTCGATGAAGCCGCAGGTATTGACGACCACGACGTCGGCGTCCTGGTAGGTCGGTACGACTTCATAGCCTTCCATGCGCAGTTGGGTGAGGATGCGTTCGGAGTCGACTAGGGCCTTGGGGCACCCGAGTGACACAAATCCTACCTTTGGGGCGGACGGCGCGGGAGTGGTGGACATGACTAACCTCGGTGTTAATTAGAGCTGCCAGTAGCAACCCTGACGGGCACTTTACGCGCCTCTGATCAAAAAGTGCGCAATTCTAGCGGTGAGAAAGCCACTTGACCAGCTTTATGGAGGGAAATACGACGAGTGCTGCGCTATGCTTCGCCGCGTTGAGTCTCGCAGCATTTTGAAACACCCAAAGTCCAAGGTTGTAGGAGTGGTTGATGGTTCAGGCAAGTAGTCAGGCAGGCACGGGGCATTCGGCGGCCAAGCCGATCGCGATGCTGGTGGCGGCCGTCGGGGTAGTCTACGGCGATATCGGTACCAGCCCGTTGTATACCCTCAAGGAGGTGTTCTCCGGTGGCTATGGGATTCCCAGCAATCACGACGGCGTCCTGGGCATTCTGTCCCTGATTTTCTGGTCGCTGATCTGGGTGGTGTCGATCAAGTACATGCTGTTCGTGCTGCGCGCCGACAACCAGGGGGAGGGCGGCATCATGGCGCTCACTGCGCTGGCACGCCGGGCAGCGGCGCCTTACCCCAGGTTCACGGCCATGCTGGTGGTGTGCGGGCTGATTGGCACGGCGCTGTTTTACGGCGACAGCATGATTACCCCGGCGGTGTCGGTGCTGTCGGCCGTGGAGGGCCTGGAACTGGCGTTCGATGGCCTGGAGCACTGGGTGGTGCCGCTGGCCTTGATCGTGCTGGTAGGGCTGTTTCTGATTCAGCGCCACGGCACCGCGCGCATCGGCAAGCTGTTCGGGCCGGTGATGGTGTTGTGGTTCGTGGTGCTGGGCGTGCTCGGTGCCATTGGCATCTCCCACCAGCCTGAGGTGCTGCAGGCCTTGAACCCCATGTGGGGGGTGCGCTTTTTCATCAGTCACGCTGGCATTGCCTTCGCGGTGCTGGGCGCCGTGGTACTGGCCCTCACCGGTGCCGAGGCGCTGTACGCAGACATGGGGCACTTTGGCCGGCGGCCCATCGCCCGGGCCTGGTTCATTCTGGTGCTGCCTGCGCTGGTGTTGAACTACTTCGGCCAGGGGGCGTTGATTCTTGCCGACCCGGAGGCAGCGCGGAACCCGTTCTACCTGCTGGCGCCGAACTGGGCGCTGCTGCCGTTGATCGTGCTGTCCACCGTGGCCACGGTTATCGCTTCACAAGCGGTGATCTCCGGTGCCTTCTCGCTGACCCAGCAGGCTATCCAGTTGGGTTACATCCCGCGCATGCACATCCAGCATACGTCCAGTGACGAGCAGGGCCAGATCTATATTGGCGCGGTGAACTGGACGCTGATGTGCGGTGTGATCCTGCTGGTGCTTGGCTTCGAGTCTTCCGGTGCCCTGGCTTCCGCTTACGGCGTGGCGGTGACGGGGACCATGCTGATGACCACTATTCTGGTCTCGGCAGTGATGTTGCTGATGTGGAAATGGCCACCGATCTTCGCCGTCCCGTTGCTGCTCATCTGCTTGCTGGTAGACGGTATGTTCTTTGCGGCCAACGTGCCCAAGATCATTCAAGGGGGGGCATTCCCGGTACTGGCCGGTACGGTGCTGTTCATCTTGATGACCACCTGGAAGCGCGGCAAGCAACTGCTGGTGGACCGCATCGACGAGGGCGCGTTGCCGTTGCCGATCTTCATCAGCAGTATCCGCGTGCAACCGCCGCACCGGGTGCAGGGCACTGCGGTGTTCCTCACCGCGCGCTCCGACGCTGTCCCCCATGCCTTGCTGCACAACATGCTGCATAACCAGGTGCTGCACGAGCAGGTGGTGTTGCTGACCGTGGTCAACGAAGACGACCCGCGGGTGCCGGCCAACCGGCGTTTCGAGGTGGAGTCCTACGGCGAGGGCTTCTTCCGGGTCATCCTGCACTACGGTTTCATGGATGAACCTGACGTGCCGGCAGCACTGAAGCTGTGCCACCTGGACGACCTGGATTTCAGCCCCATGCGCACCACCTACTTCCTCAGCCGCGAGACGGTTATTCCGTCCAAGCTGGTAGGCATGGCGCGCTGGCGCGAAGGGCTGTTCGCCTTCATGCTCAAGAACGCCAACGGCAACCTGCGGTTCTTCAAGCTGCCGGTGAACCGCGTGATCGAGCTGGGTACGCAGGTCGAGATGTAAGGCATGGCTTGGGGGCGGCGGGGTGTCGTTCCCGGGCTTCGCCCGGTCCCACAGTAGGCTGCGCCCGGAGCCGTGGGACCGGGCGACGCTTGGGAAACGGGCCACGCAGATCCCGGCAGGCACAAAAAAGCCCCCGCACCTTCAACGGTACGGGGGCTTTTCATTGGCCAGGCTGAACTCAGTTGGCCTTGGCCACCGCTGGCTTGCCCTGCAGCTTCTCGATGGCATCGATGAGCTTCTTGGCCAGCGCCGGGTAGTCTTCATCGAAGTGATGGCCCCCCGGCAGCTTCAGGGTTTCGCCGGTGTAGGTCTTGGCGTCGGTGCAACCGGTTTCGTCGGCCTCTTCCACACCATACACGCACAGAATCTTGTTCTGCGGCATCTTGGCGATCTCGGGGCCGGTAGGCGCTTCCTTGCCAGCGTTGCCCAGCCAGCCTTCCACTTCGATTTCGAAGCTGCCACTGCGGGCGAAGGCGAGAAGGAGCACGCCGTCGATGCGCTTCTGGTCGTCGGCCGGCAGGCGGTTGTAGGTCGCCGGCAGTACGTCGGCGCCAAAGGAATAGCCAGCCAGGATGAAGCGCTTGGTACCCCACTTCTGGCGATAGTGCAGCATCAGGGCCGACAGGTCTTCAGCGCTCTGCTCCGGGGTCTTGTGCTGCCAGTAGTAGCGCAACATGTCGATGCCTACCACCGGGTAGCCCATCTTCGCCATCTCGCCCGCCACGTCGCGGTCCAGGTCGCGCCAGCCGCCGTCACCCGACAGGAACAGGGTCACGGTATCGGTGGCCTGGCCAGCCGGCACTTCCACCACGGGCATGCTCAGGGCGTCCTTGGTGTCACCTACCAGCAGTTTGGTCAGCTCATTCTTCAGCACCTGGGGCAGGTGGATGTCGTAGTCGCTGATGCTGGTCTCGGCATTGGGGGTGTCGCGCACGAACGACGCGCTGGCGTCATCCGGGTTGTCGTTCCAGGCGACGATCCAGTGGCCGTGCTCGGCCTTCTTCGGCAGCGGGGTAGCGCAGCCCGGCTGTTCCAGGCTGAAGCCTACCGACACGGCCGTGGCCTTGTCGTCGGTCTGCTTGGCCAGCCACGCCCAGGCCTCGGCGGCACCGGAGCCGATGCCGCTGAAGAGGGTGACGGGGCCGTCCAGATGCTGCGCGGCAGCCTTGATGTCGTTTTCCTGCTCGTCGCAGTCGGACTTGGCCAGCAGTACCTGTACCAGTTGCGCCGAGCCGTCCTTGCTGAGGTCGGTCAGCTGCTTGTCGGTCAGCGCCTGTTCGGCCGGCACCGAGAGCACCACGCGAGCCTTGATGCGAGTGCCGGGGGTCACCAGGGTGGCGGTATTGCCATCATCCAGTTTCACTTGTTCCAGAAGGGGCGCGGGGGCGGGGCGGTTCATGTACCAGTAGACCGCCGCGGCGCCAGCGACCACTACCACCACGGCCGCCAGCCATTTACGCCAGTTGCGTCGAATCATCAGCGTTTCACCAATCCTGTCAGGCCGCCCGCGATCAGGGCGGCAGTATCAGCCAATGCCACCAGCGGATCGAGTCCGGCTGGCACGGCCATGTAACGGGGTTCCCAGTCGGGCTGGAATTTGTCCTTGAAGCGCCTCAAGCCCTGGAAGTTGTAAAGCTGCTCGCCGCGGCGGAACACCATTGAACCCAGGCGCTGGGTCAGCGGTGCGCCCTTGCGTGGCTGCAGGCCCGACAACGGCACCATGCCCAGGCTGAAGCGTGCGTAACCATGACTCTTATAGTGTTGTATCAAGCCGACCATCATGAATTCCATGGTCAGCTTGGGTGCCTCGGGGTGCGCGCGCATCAGGTCGAGACTGGCCAGTTCGTGGCTGTGGGTCTCGAGCAGGTTGGCGAACGCCACGGGGCGTCCCTCGAAATGAATGATTGCAATACGAAAATGCTGCAGGTACTCCGGGCTGAAACGGCCCAGGGAGAAGCCTTTTTCCCGCACGTTCTTGCCGGTCAGCCAGGCATCGGAAATCACCTTCAGCTCGTCCAGCGGCGCCTGCCCGGCTTCGTAGATCTCCAGCGACAGACCGTCGCGGCTCCCTCGGTTCCAGGTGTAGCGCAGGTCTTTCATCTCCTTGCCCTTGGCTTCCAGGTCGAACCTGACCAGGTCCACACGGGCTTCCTCGCCCAGCTTGATCGCTGTCAGGCCGATGTCCATGTAGAACGGCAGGTTCTCCGCCCGCACCTGGTAGAACACCGGGCGTGCATGGTGGAAGTCGCACAGGTCACGGAACTGCCAGATCATTTCCGCGCGCTGCTGGGTCGAGCCAATGGGGTCGTACAGCGCCACCAGGCTGCGCCCGCGGCGGGCGTACATCATGAAGGCGTTGTCGTTGGGATGGAAGAGCAGGGCCTTGTCACCCGTCAGCGCCAGGCCACCGTCCGGCTGGTCGGAGGTCATCAGAATCTTCGCCGCCTTGCTCAGCTCTTCGCTGTCGGGCAAGTGAATGACCGGGCGTGCGGTGCGCAGCAGCCAGGTCAGCGCGACGATCACCAGCAGCACGGCGCTGCCCAGGGCCGAACGCAGGCCTCGTGGGGCGTCGGCATCGAGGGTGAACTGCCACCACAGTTGATGCTTGTAGGGGATATCCTGGTAGGCGAACAGCAGCAACCAGATGGAGGCGCCGACCACGCAGGCGCTGGCCATCAGGTAGAACGGTGAAAAGGGCAGCTCCAGCAAGCGGCTGGGGCGGTAGAACGACCGGCGGAAGATCGCCAGCAGCGCGGCGGTGAGGATCAGCAGGCTGGCCTCTTCCCAGTCAAAGCCCTTGAGCAGCGACAGCAGCGCGCCCACCAGCAGCAGGGTGGTGGTCAGCATCCAGGCGGCCGACAACCGGCGGCGCAGGCCCTGGGCCAGCAGCAGGCACAACACGCCGATCAGGCTGGCACCAAAGTGCGACGCATCGATCAGGCGGTGGGGAATCAGGAAGCCGAGGTGCTCCAGGCGGGTGTCGATTTCCGGGGTGGCGCCGGAGAACAGCAGCACTACGCCCGACAGGAACACCAGCAGCGCCAGAATTGGTGCGGCCATGCCTGAAGCCACGCGAATGGCCTGCTGGGCAAAGAAGAAGCGCTTGGCTTCAGTCGCCAGCAACACGATGCAGGCCAGCAGCAGTGGCAGCATCACGTAGATCAGCCGGTACAGCAGCAGTGCGGCCGCCAGGGGCGCCGCGCCCAGTTCGTTGGCGAACGCCGCCAGCAGGATGGCCTCGAACACGCCGACGCCGCCGGGTACATGGCTGAGCACCCCGGCCGCCAGGGCCAGCAGGTACACCAGCACGAACGCACCGAACGGTGGTGCCTCTGGCAGCAGCAGGTACAGCACGGTAGCCGCGGCCAGCACGTCCAGGGCAGTGATCACCAGTTGCAGCAGGGTCAGGCGCACGCCCGGCAGGCGCAGGGTACGGCGGCCAACCTTGACCAGCAGGTTGTCGGCGATAGGCTGTTCGCCCAGGCGGCGTCGGTAGATGCCGGCGGCCAGCAGCACGGTAAGCGCGATGACCACGCCGGCGATGGTGCCCAGCAGCCCCGGCGCCATGTGCAGGGCGGTGGATGCGGCAGGCAGGTTGCTGAGGGTGGCCAGGGCGGCAAGCGGCGGCAGGGCGCAGCCTAGCGACAGGCTGGCGAACAGGGTCATGCGGGCCACTTCCGCGGCGCCCACGCCGTGGCGGGCATACAGGCGGTAGCGTACCGAGCCGCCGGACAGCAACGACAGGCCGATGGCATTGCCAATGGCAAACGCCGTGAAGCCGCCCAGTATCAGCGTCCGGCGGGGAAGGTCGACCGCGGCATAGCGGCTGGCCGACCATTCGTAGCCCAGCAATATGACGAAACCGGCCGCGGCCGCCGCGAGGGCGCCCAGCAGCGAGCCTGTCGGGGTGCTCATGACCGAATCATGCAGCGCGTAGATGTCCAGTTCGCTGAGCAAGTGGCGGCACGCGATCAGGGCGATGCCGAACAGCAACAGGGTCACGACCAGGCCGATGGGTTGGCGGTACTTGCTCAGCAGTTCCAGCCAGCGCATTTTGCTGGTGTTCAACGGATGTGGGGCAGTCACGGTATCAGGCATTTCTGGCGAGTCGGGGCGCATCAATCACCTCGTGGATTGTGCGCAACAGGATGAAGGTATCCAGTCAAGTTACCAATCCCTATACAAAAAATAATTCGGAATATATTAACCCGTTTGACCATTTATCGGGCTCGGGCGCTTTATCTATAGGGGAAGTTTCATGTTTCTTCCACCTGGCCACGCAAGGGTGGACCACGATACGGCAGCTTTGTGCCCGAATTATTTCTGCGGCCAAACGAAAAAAGGCCACTCTTGCGAGTGGCCTCTTTCGTATATGGTTGCGGGAGCCGGATTTGAACCGACGACCTTCGGGTTATGAGCCCGACGAGCTACCAGACTGCTCCATCCCGCGTCTGTGTGGGCGGATTCTACAGCAGATCACGAGTGTGTCAACACTTGATTTCCTACCGTGGCGACTTGTCGCAGTGCGCGCAAGCCCTTGAACCTTCTGAATATTTCTTTCCGTGCCGAAGTGCCGGGAGTAGGGGCGCCAGGGTGAAAACATGCAGAAACAAAAAAGGCCAATCTTTCGATTGGCCTTTTCTGGTGTTTGGTTGCGGGAGCCGGATTTGAACCGACGACCTTCGGGTTATGAGCCCGACGAGCTACCAGACTGCTCCATCCCGCGTCTGTGGGGGCGGATCCTACAGCAAGCAGCGAAGGTGTCAACTGTTATCTTTGTTGATGCGTGTCTGGTCTCATCACGGGTGGCTTTCCGGCCACAGTCGCTGCCGGTAGAGATCCGTGCATAAATCAGGCGCAAACAAAAAAGGCCAATCTTTCGATTGGCCTTTTCTGATGTTTGGTTGCGGGAGCCGGATTTGAACCGACGACCTTCGGGTTATGAGCCCGACGAGCTACCAGACTGCTCCATCCCGCGTCTGTGGAGTTGATTCTACAGATTTCCCCAGGCCTGTCAAACGTGCATGTAGGGAAAAGTCTTTTCGTTCAATTGCTTAGGGTGCTCTCGAAGTGCCTGAAAGCCAGACTGGCTGGGCCTTTCGGAGCTATCGAAGGGGGCTTTTTGATTGAAAAAATAAATGTGGCTGGCGCGCTGGGCGTGCCTTCTCTGCCAGGTGGGTGAGATACTGGGTGCGCTTTGCAGCAAAGCGCTTCCTTATATAGACAGAACGCCGGGCCATGACACAGCGCAAAATCATCCACATTGACTGTGACTGCTTCTACGCCGCCATCGAGATGCGTGACGACCCCAATCTCGCCGGCAAGCCGTTGGCGGTGGGCGGCTCGGCAGAGCGCCGTGGCGTGATAGCCACCTGCAATTACGAAGCGCGTGCCTATGGCGTGCGCTCAGCCATGTCCTCGCGCCATGCCTTGAAGCTGTGCCCGGACCTGACCATCGTCAAGCCCCGGATGGACGCCTATAAAGAAGCGTCGCGGGAAATTCACAACATCTTCCGTGAATACACCGACCTGATCGAACCGTTGTCATTGGACGAAGCCTATCTGGACGTCTCCGAGTGCCCGCATTTTTCCGGTAGCGCCACGCGCATTGCCGAAGACATTCGCCGCAAGGTGTCGCGGCGGTTGCACATCACCGTGTCGGCGGGGGTCGCGCCCAACAAGTTCCTGGCCAAGATCGCCAGTGACTGGCGCAAGCCCAATGGGTTGTTCGTGGTGACCCCGCCCCAGGTCGAAGAGTTTGTCGCGGCTTTGCCGGTTAGCAAGCTGCACGGGGTGGGGAAGGTCACGGCCGACAAGTTGGGCCGCTTGGGTATCAGCACCTGCCTGGAGCTGCGTGACTGGAGCAAGCTGGCGCTGGTGCGCGAATTCGGCAGTTTCGGCGAGCGGCTGTGGAGCCTGGCGCGCGGCATCGACGAGCGGGCTGTGCACAACGACAGTCGTCGCCAGTCCATCAGTGTGGAAAATACTTATGATACCGACCTGCCCGACATTGCTGCCTGCCTGGCGAAACTGCCGGAGTTGATGGAGACGCTGGCCACGCGCATGGCGCGTATCGACAGCAGCTACAAGGCGGGCAAGCCCTTCGTCAAGGTCAAGTTTCATGACTTCAGCCAGACCACGCTGGAGCAGGCAGGGGCCGGCAGGGATCTGGAAAGTTATAAGCAGTTGCTGAGCCAGGCGGTGGCGCGGGGTGGCAAACCAGTACGCTTGCTGGGAATAGGGGTGCGGTTGCAGGATGTGCGCGGGGCGCATGAACAGCTCGAGCTTTTCAGTACCACGTAGCGTGGTCGCGCGAGGGGCGGCACACAGGCCTCCAGGGCCGGGCGCCAACTCGGTAAAAGGGCACCGCGGGGTTTCAGGCGCGGCGCGGTAAAGCGTTACCGGGCTTCGCCCGGTCCCGCAAGGGGGAGGGCGCTGAACCCTCGGTCAAATACCAGGGTCAGCCACCAGGCGGCCGGCGTCGCGGGTCAGTGAGCGCAGGAATTGCTGTTGCAGCTCCGGATCGTTGCGGGTCAGCTCGATCAGGCTTTGCTCCAGCTCGCTGGCTTCCTCTTCCATGCCCAGGTCTGACAAGCGCTTGACCCTGCGCACCCATTGGCCGACGTCTTCGCCTTCAAGATCGTCGTAGATCAGGGCGCGCGCTTCGACCAGCTTGCCGCGCAGGTCGCTGCTCAGCCCCAGGGTGGTGTCAGCGCGAACGTTGTCGTCGGCATCCTCCACACTGATCTTCAACTGGTTGACGTTTTTCAGGTCCTGGTCGGCAAACGGGCTGTCCAGCAGGTTGACCTTGAGCACACCGTTCTTGTCGGTGGTCAGCTCATAGGTCTGCTTGCCGGACTGCACGTCCACTGGCCGTTCGCTCCAGGGCAGGCTCGTGGTTTCCACGCGCTTGTCCTTCTGCACCTGGTCCACGCCTGCCAGGTTCTGCTGGGCGCGACCGTTGGACTGCACATTCATGAACGGGTTGAGGCCGGCGAAGCCGTAACTGATCCAGTCCTTGGTGACGCTGTCGGGCAGTTGCCCGAACATGAACACGTTCAGCACATTGGCGCCGACGCCGGCCACCACCGCCACCGCGCCCAGCGGGATCTCGTAGACCTCCCGCCAGGGTTGGTAGGGCGTGAAGCGGTCGTAACGGCGGGTAACCTCGAACTCGGTGACCTCGAAGGTCTTCTGTTCGTGAATGCGCACACGCCGCTGGGGCAGTTCCAGCGATGCCGGAGTGCCCGCGTCGATCTGCAGGCTGTGGTCGAGCAATTTGCGCTCGACCCGCTCGTCATGCTCGCTGCGCTGGGACATGTGGTTGGCACAACCACCCAGCAACAGGGCGCCGCATAACACGGTGCCCTTCAGTTTTACGCTACTTCGCTTGGCCATGGTTTCTCGCGTCTGATCAGCGACGCACGCGTGCCTGGATGAACGACAGCACGTCGGCGACGGCGATGGCCTGGGCCTCGCCTTCGGTACGGCTCTTGTATTCAAGGTTGCCTTCGGCCAGGCCGCGGTCGCTGACCACGATGCGGTGCGGAATGCCGATCAGTTCCATGTCGGCGAACTTGATGCCCGGGCTGGTTTTCTTGTCGCGATCGTCCAGCAGCACTTCATAACCGGCGGCGGTCAGTTCTGCGTAGAGCGTGTCGGTCGCTTCGCGCACCTGCTCGGTTTCATAGCGCAGCGGTACCAGGGCGATCTGGAAGGGGGCCAGGGTGTCATTCCAGATGATACCGCCAGCATCGTTGTTCTGCTCGATGGCTGCGGCCACCACGCGTGAAACGCCAATGCCGTAGCAACCCATGGTCAGGGTCACTGGCTTGCCGTTCTCGCCCAGTACCTGGCACTTCATTGCTTCGCTGTACTTGGTGCCCAGCTGGAAGATATGCCCCACTTCGATACCGCGCTTGATCACCAAGGTGCCCTGGCCGTCGGGGCTTGGGTCACCTTCGACGACATTGCGCAGGTCAGCGACTTCCGGTAATGGCAGGTCGCGCTCCCAGTTCACGCCGAAATAGTGCTTGTCATCAATGTTCGCGCCCACGCCGAAGTCGCTCATCAGCTCCACCGAGCGGTCGATGATGCAGGGGAGCGGCAGGTTCAGCGGGCCCAGGGAGCCAGCACCGGCGCCAATGGCGTCGCGCAGTTCGGCATCGCTGGCCATGACCAGAGGGCTGGCCACCAGCGGGTGGTTGCTGGCCTTGATTTCGTTCAGTTCATGGTCGCCACGGATCACCAGGGCAATCAGCTTGCCTTCCTCGGCCGCGTGCACGATCAGAGTCTTGACGGTCTTTTCGATAGCCAGACCGAAATTTTCCACCAGCTCGGCAATGGTCTTGGCGTTCGGCGTGTCTACCAGGCGAAGTTCCTCGGTGGCGGCGCCACGGGCTTTCTCGCGCGGGATGGCCTCGGCCTTCTCGATGTTGGCGGCGTAATCGGAGGTGTCGCTGAACACGATGTCGTCTTCGCCGGACTCGGCCAGCACGTGGAACTCGTGGGAGCCGGCGCCGCCGATCGAGCCGTTGTCGGCTTCCACGGGGCGGAATTTCAAGCCCAGACGGGTGAACACGTTGCAATAGGCCTGGTGCATGCGGTCGTAGGTCTGTTGCAGCGACGCCTGATCGGCGTGGAAGGAGTAGGCGTCCTTCATGATGAATTCACGGCCGCGCATCAAGCCGAAGCGTGGGCGGATTTCATCGCGGAATTTGGTCTGGATCTGGTACAGGTTGATGGGCAGCTGTTTGTAGCTGTTCAACTCGTTGCGGGCCAGGTCCGTGATCACTTCTTCGTGGGTAGGGCCGGCGCAGAAGTCGCGGTTGTGGCGGTCCTTCAGGCGCAGCAGCTCGGGGCCGTACTGTTCCCAGCGGCCGGACTCCTGCCACAGCTCGGCAGGCTGGATGCCAGGCATCAGCACTTCCAGGGCGCCGGCGGCATTCATTTCCTCGCGCACGATGTTTTCCACCTTGCGCATCACGCGCAGGCCCATCGGGAGCCAGGTGTACAGGCCCGAGGCAAGCTTGCGGATCATGCCGGCGCGCAGCATCAGCTGATGGCTGATGACGACCGCGTCGTTGGGGACTTCTTTCTGGGTGGCGAGCAAATATTGACTGGTGCGCATGATAGGCCGTGTCTGTTGCTGAATTTTATAGAGGCTGGGCATTGTACGGTGCACGCCTTGCGACGTACAGGGCATGTCGGCGTGGTGCTTGCCCCTGAAACGAGGAAGCCCGGCATGGGCCGGGCTTCCTTGTATACCGCTACCGAGACCCTGGGGTTACAGGATCGACAGTGGGTAGTCGACGATCAGGCGGAACTCGTCGATGTTGCCTTCGGCCTGGTCGGCGTTGCCACGGTGCCACGCTTGGCGAATACGGAAGGACAGGTCTTTGGCTGGGCCTTCCTGTACTACGTATTTGGCTTCGACGTTGGTTTCGTGGTGTTTGCCGTCTTCGCCATAACCGTAAGCGCGGTATGGGCTGTCGGCGGCCATTTTGGTGCCGTCGATGTCGTCACCGTGGATGTAACGGGCCATGAAGCTCAGGCCAGGTACGCCGAAGGTGGCCATGTTCAGGTCATAACGGGCCTGGAACGATTTCTCGCCTGGGCCGTTGAAGTCAGAGTACTGAACGGAGTTGGCGAGGAAGATCGAGTCGCCACCGCTGTTCTTGTCGCCAAAACCGATGTAGTCGAACGGGGTGTCGCCGTTGACTTTCTGGAAGCCCAGGGTAACGGTGTGTGCCGACAGGAACGAGTAGGCGGCGGACAGCGAGAACGTGTTGTTGTCGATGCTGCCAGCCTTCGAGCTACCGGTATCGGTGGTGCGGTAGTAGTTGAAGTCGAACGTCACTGCCTGGGTATCAGTCAGTGGCAGCACGTAGTTCAGGTTGGTGTAGTACTGGTTCCAGATGTCTTCCAGCTTCGCGCCATACAGCGAGGCCGTGAAGTTGTCATTGATCGCGTACTTGCCACCGGCATAGCTCGCCGAATTCGCGGGGACGTTGGCATAGGTGGCCCACAGTTCGCCGTCGCGGTTGGTGGTGTTCGGGCTGGTGGCCGAGTAGAAGTGGCCGCCTTCCAGATCAAGACCTTTGATTTCGCTGCTCATCAACGAGAAACCGCTGGTGGTCTGCGGGTCCAGGCGCGAGCCGCCGGCGGCGAATACCGGGGCAGTGGATGGCTGCTGGTCGCCGATTTTCAGCATGGTCTTGGAAACGCGGAACTTGATGGCCGCGCCAGCCTTGGCGTAGCTGTCATGGTTCTTGCCGTTGACGGTCTGGCCTTCGTCGTTGACGTAGGTGTCGTAGGTCAGGTTGCCCGAGCCGGAGGTGCCGGCACCGCCGTCAAGCTTCAGGCCCAGGTAACCGAAGGCGTCGATACCCACGCCGATGGTGCCTTGGGTGAAGCCGGAAGTGAACACGCCCTGAATGCCTTGGGACCAGTCACGCAGGTCATGGGCGCCGTCGCGTTTGTTACGGTTGAAGTAGTAGTTGCGAAGCAGCAGGTTCAGGGTGCTGTCTTCGACAAAGCCCTTGGAGTCCGCCTGATCGCTAACGAATGCTGCGGCGCTGGCCAGCTGCGTGCTAGCCGCGGTAACTGCCAGTGCGATTGCGCTCCACTTAATCACTTTCATCGTGATTTGCTCCTTTGGTTTTTAGGAAGAGTACTGCCGTCCCACCTGAATTATTATCTGGGCGGCTCTTTCTTTTTGTGTCGGCGCAACTTATATCACGCTGACGCTTTATGGCGATACTTCTCAGCTCAATCTTGCAGTTTCTTTACGAGCCTGTCGCAAAAACTTCCATCCCTGTCGCAAACCACAGCTTTGGTGTAACAAGCTGCACAACTACAGCGCTGTTTTCAAGGCTGTGGCATAGAGAAAAAAGTTCTAGCCTCCTGCTTGAAAACACCTCCGGGGCATCCGTGCAGCTGCTGTTATATGTCGCCGGTCAACCCGTCATGGGCTGCCTGCTGACTTGGGTGGGTACGAATGCAACAAGCGTGCACAAACGTGCCAGGCGATGACAAAACTTTCACTTTTTTTTCGCAAGGGCCACCACGCCTAATGAAAACGGGGGCGTGACGGGGAACTTGACGGCACAAAAATGATCGCGTTCGTTTCCAGACCTGTGCTGAAACGTTACCGAGGGCGCGGGAGAGTGGGAACTTGGCGGATGAATGGCGCACTGGCATTACTCACTCTGGGCCGTTTTGGTGCGAAAAGTAGCGGTTGCTCCTCGCAGCCTAGTAGAGAGTTCTACTTTGGCAAACCCGACCACAGGCATGGAGAATCTCCCCCTTGAACGATTGTGCGGCAGGCCTTGCGGGCGGTTGCCCACAGGGCTTGGGCGCACCGACGTTGGCGGCTGCTTTTGGTGCGTGGCGCGCCGTGTTGGTGCGCCTTGGTGCCTCTTCGCAGGCCGCCTGTCGCACCGTGCTGGCGTTAGTCCGTGAAGCTGCGGGCAATCGCGGGTATCCTGTGTCGGCATGCAGCCTCCTGGCTCGTCGTGCTAAAAAAATTTTCACCTTGCCGGAGATCTCGCGGTGTTTTCTTTAGATTCGCGCCTGCACCAGGACACCCACGTCATCGGGGATTTTCCCCTGAGCCGGCTGCTGCTGAGCAATGACGCCAACTATCCCTGGTTTATTCTGGTGCCTCGTCGGGAGGCTATCAGCGAGCTGTTTCAGCTCAGTGACACCGACCAGTTTCAGTTGTGGCAGGAAACCACTTTCCTGGCGCAAGTTCTGAAGGACGCTTACGCGGCTGACAAGATGAATGTGGCGACGTTGGGTAATGTTGTGGCCCAGTTGCACATGCATGTAATAGTGCGCCACACGGATGATGCCGCCTGGCCGGCACCGGTATGGGGTAAAGTTGCCGGCAAGCCTTACAGTGCCGAACAAGTTGCGCAGGTGCGTGCGCGGCTGCGTGGCGTACTTACCAGCGATTTTGTATTTCTGGAGGCTGACCATGACGCTTGAAGCCCGGGTCATGGAGCTGGAAAGCCGCCTGGCTTTTCAGGATGACACTATCCAGGCGCTTAATGATGAGCTGGTGCAACAGCAGCGTCAGGTCGAGCGCCTGCAGTTGCAGATGGCTGCCTTGCTCAAGCGCCAGGAAGAAATGGTCGGCCAGTTCGGCATGAGCGAGCAGGAAGCACCGCCGCCTCATTATTGAGAAATCATGGGCGAAAAAAACCCGCGTTCGGCTTCGGCCGAGCGCGGGTTTTTTCATGGCCGGGTCAGCGCCGCGGGGAGGCGGCGATCACGTCTTCGGCCTGCAGACCTTTGTCACGGTTCATCACCGAGAACTCCACGCGTTGGCCTTCGACCAGTACGCGATGGCCTTCGCCACGAATGGCGCGAAAGTGCACGAAGATATCGTCGCCCGAGTCGCGGGAAATGAAGCCGAAACCCTTGGAGGTATTGAACCACTTCACGGTGCCGGTATCCCGGTTGCTCATGTCGTAGGAAGGGGCGGCAGCAGCAGGGCTGGCAGTATAGAAGCTGGTCGCCAGGTGCAGCAGCACAGCCACTACGGCGCAGGCCAGGCTTGGCAGGATAGCGGCGAAACCACCGATATTGCCCAGGGGCGCCAGCAAGGTAACGGTTTGCAGGACCACGGCCATGACCAGCAGGATGCTGACCAGGTTTTGCAGTTGATGGCGTGGGCCCTTGTTCCAGTAGGGGATCACCGGGGCAAGGATCAGGTTGAGCAAGCCGAAGAATGCCAGGTAGATGGCATCGGGTTGTTGCAGGTAAGGCACCGCTTCGGCCCGCAGGCTGGGTATGACGGACAGCAGCAAAGCCGCGGCGCCCGTCAGGAGGTGGACAATTTTCAACATTTTATTTAACTCACGTTCAGACGGATCACGAGGAAGAGCTGGCGCGCCACGGTGCGCATCGGAACAAAATGAGACGCAGTTCACGGGGCAGGCACAGCCTGCACGGGCACACGTAATAAAGGTGTGTACAGCGCAGGGCTTCTATTTAACAGCAAAGCGTGGACCTACTCAAATCAGCGGCCCGGACGGTCATGGCGTGTCCCCGGTCCAAACGTTTGCGCAGCCCAGGGCAAGTGCAGGGAGCGGCAATGGAGGGTAGAGGGGGGTATTACCCGGTCATGCGCGATGCGAAAACACCGTCATGCGGGTCAATGCCCCGTGCTGCCCGGCTCCAGGCAGTTGGCCGGGTTACCCCGGTAAACTATTACTTGGCCATGGTGATGAGTTCCTACACAGGGAAGTGTCGGTTCCGCTAGTTGTGGGTATTTAGTTAGGGCTTCATAGGCGCAGGGAAATGATGAACTGCAGGTGTTCTTTTTAATTGCACTTTTACACAAGGATGTGGTGCTGATCATGACTAGGGAAATGACTCGAAGTGTTCGTCTGCCGTCGGCGGCCGGCAAGATCAATGACGATCCATTCGTCGCCGATTTCAACATGGGGCTCGCGCAGCCGCTCTCGCGTTCCGTGAGGCTCAATGGCTTCGCCACCTGCCTGCGGCTTGAGCAGGTGTACTGGAAGATTCTGGACCGCATCGCCTCGGCCAATGGCTGCTCGGTCAATGCCATACTTTCCCATGTGGACCGTGAGGTCCACCTGCGCCACGGTGGGGTCAAGAACTTCAGTGGGTTGATTCGCGTGGTCTGTGTCGTGCACTTGCTGCAGCGCGAGGATACCGCCCATTGAGCGGGGCGGGGGCGGCGCGCGACATTCGGGGTGTCGCCACGGCTGCAAGTCGCGCGGTATAAGGATATAATCCCGCGCTTTGCCGCGTGGCGCGGCCGTGCCGTGTACTTGTTTGCCGAGACATTCCCATGCCCATGTACGACTATCAATGTGCTTCCTGCGGTCACCAGATGGAAGTCATCCAGAAAATCAGTGCGTCGCCACTGACCGACTGCCCGGCCTGTGAGGCCCCCGAGCTGAAGAAGATGCTCTCCATGCCCGGCTTTCGCCTGAGCGGGACCGGCTGGTACGAGACCGACTTCAAGACCGGCAGCAAAAAGAATCTGGCGGGCGGCGACAAGGCTGATTGAGTTGAACTGCACCCGCAGGGTCTTGCACTATTAGCCCAGCCAAGGCTTGCAAGCCTTTTTCCGAATACCGAATACGAGAAGCGAAACCACCATCATGATGCGCAGCCATTATTGCGGCCAACTGAACGAGACCCTGGACGGTCAGGAAATCACCCTTTGCGGCTGGGTCCACCGCCGTCGCGACCATGGCGGGGTGATTTTCCTCGATATCCGTGATCGTGAAGGTCTGGCCCAGGTGGTCTTCGACCCGGATCGCGCCGACACCTTCGCCGCTGCCGACCGCGTGCGCAGCGAATACGTGGTCAAGGTCACCGGCAAGGTGCGCCTGCGTCCGGCCGGCGCCGTCAACCCGAACATGGCCTCCGGCCAGATCGAAGTGCTGGGTTACGAGCTGGAAGTGCTGAACGAAGCGGAAACCCCGCCGTTCCCGCTAAACGAATTCTCCGACGTGGGTGAAGAAACCCGCCTGCGCTATCGCTTCATCGACCTGCGCCGCCCCGAAATGGCCGAGAAGCTGCGTCTGCGTTCGCGCATGACCACCAGCATCCGTCGGTTCCTGGACGAAAACGGCTTCCTTGACGTCGAGACGCCGATCCTGACCCGCGCCACCCCTGAAGGTGCCCGCGACTACCTGGTGCCGAGCCGCACCCACGCCGGCAGCTTCTTCGCGCTGCCGCAGTCGCCGCAATTGTTCAAGCAACTGCTGATGGTGGCCGGCTTCGACCGTTACTATCAGATCGCCAAGTGCTTCCGCGACGAAGACCTGCGTGCCGATCGTCAGCCTGAGTTCACTCAGATCGACATCGAAACCAGCTTCCTCAACGAGGAAGACATCATGGGCCTGACCGAAGGCATGATCCGCAACCTGTTCAAGGAAGTGCTGGACCTGGAATTCGGCGAGTTCCCGCACATGACCTTCGAAGAAGCCATGCGCCGCTACGGTTCCGACAAGCCGGACCTGCGTAACCCGCTGGAACTGGTTGACGTTGCCGACCAGCTCAAGGACGTGGAATTCAAGGTGTTCAGCGGCCCGGCCAACGACCCGAAATGCCGCGTCGCCGCCTTGCGCGTGCCTGGCGGTGCCAGCATGCCGCGCAGCAAGATCGACGACTACACCAAGTTCGTCGGCATCTACGGTGCCAAGGGCCTGGCGTACATCAAGGTCAACGAGCGCGCCAAGGGCGTCGAAGGCCTGCAGTCGCCTATCGTCAAGAACATCCCGGAAGCCGCGTTGAACACTATTCTGGACCGCGTGGGCGCCGTTGATGGCGACATCGTGTTCTTCGGTGCCGACAAGGCCAAGATCGTCAGCGAAGCCTTGGGCGCGCTGCGCCTGAAGGTGGGCAACGACTTCAACCTGCACACCTGCGAGTGGGCACCGATGTGGGTCGTCGACTTCCCGATGTTCGAAGAGAACGAAGACGGCAGCTTCACAGCGCTGCACCACCCGTTCACCGCGCCGAAGTGCTCGCCCGAAGAGCTGGAGGCCAACCCGGCCACCGCTCTGTCGCGCGCCTACGACATGGTATTGAACGGTACCGAGCTGGGTGGCGGTTCGATCCGTATCCACCGCAAGGAAATGCAACAGGCTGTGTTCCGTTTGCTCGGTATCAACGAAGCGGAACAGGAAGAGAAGTTCGGCTTCCTGCTCGACGCGCTGAAATACGGCGCGCCGCCCCACGGTGGCCTGGCCTTCGGTCTCGACCGCCTGGTGATGCTGATGACGGGCGCCCAGTCGATCCGCGAAGTGATCGCCTTCCCGAAAACCCAGAGCGCTGCCTGCGTCATGACTCAGGCCCCGGGCCTGGTGGACGCCAAGGCACTGCGCGAGCTGCATATTCGCCTGCGCGAACAGCCCAAGGCTGAGTAAGAGCTGAACCAGAGCGCATCTTCGGATGCGCTTTTCACATGGCAGACAGGTTTATTTCCCTGGGGAACGCTGTTTTTGTGGGAGCTGGCTTGCCAGCGAGTTGTTGGAGGCTTGAACACCTCACTGGCAAGCCCGCTCCCACAGAAACATCTGCAATTGTTTTAGAGAAGAATTACGGAGTTGTTATGGCTGGCCATTCCAAGTGGGCGAACATCAAGCACCGCAAAGAGCGTCAGGATGCCAAGAGAGGCAAGATCTTCACCAAGTGGATTCGCGAACTGACCGTCGCCGCCCGCCAGGGCGGTGGTGATCCAGGTTCCAACCCGCGCCTGCGCCTGGCCCTGGACAAGGCCCTGGGCGCCAACATGAGCCGTGACATCATCGACCGCGCCGTGGCCCGCGGTACCGGCGCGGCCGCCACCGATGACATGGTCGAGCTCACCTACGAAGGCTACGGCCCGGGCGGCGTGGCGGTGATGGTCGAGTGCATGACCGACAACCGCAACCGCACCGCTGCGGCCGTGCGCCACGCGTTCAGCAAGTCCGGTGGCAACCTGGGCACCGACGGTTCGGTGGCCTACCTGTTCGAGCGCAAGGGGCAGATTTCCTTTGCCGCCGGCACGGACGAAGACGCGCTCATGGAAGCGGCCATGGATGCCGACGCCGATGACGTCACCACCCATGAAGACGGCTCAATGGACGTATTTACTTCGTTCGCCAGCTTCTACGCGGTGCGCAACGCCCTGGAAGCCTCGGGCTTGAAGTCCACCGACGCGGAAATCGTCATGGTGCCAAGTACCAGCGCCGAGCTTGACCTGGAAGGGGCGGAGAAAGTCATCCGCCTGATCGATATGCTCGAAGACCTGGACGACGTGCAGAACGTCTACTCCAACGCGCAGATCCCGGACGAAGTGATGGAAAAGCTCGGCTGATCCCGCGCCACGTTCTACTCTTGAGGCCGGAGCAGCAGAATCGCGCGAGTGAGCGCGGCTTTGCCGCTCCGGTTTCTGCTTTTTCGGCCTTTCGAGCTGCAGGCTTTATGACGTTAATTCTTGGTATCGACCCCGGTTCGCGCGTCACCGGCTATGGTGTGGTGCGCGATACGGGCCGTGGCTGCGAATATGTGGCTTCGGGTTGCATCCGCACCGGTGGTGGTGAACTGCAGGCGCGCTTGCAGATCATCTTTCGTGGCGTGCGCGAAGTGATCCAGACCTATGGCCCTGTCACCATGGGCATTGAAAAGGTATTCATGGCGCGCAATGCCGACTCGGCCCTGAAACTGGGGCAGGCCCGTGGCGCCGCCATCGTCGCCGCCATGGAGGAGGGCCTGGAAGTGGCTGAATACTCCGCCACCCAGATCAAGCAGGCCGTGGCCGGTACCGGTGGCGCCAGCAAGGAGCAGGTGCAGATGATGGTCATGCACCTGCTCAAGCTGGTGGCCAAGCCGCAGATGGACGCCTCCGATGCCCTGGCCATCGCCCTGACCCACGCTCATACCCGTTCAAGCCTGATTCCCCATGGCCTGAGCACGGCGCGCAGCCGTGGCGGGCGCCTGCGGTTGTGACTGGCATCATCTGCTGAACATTTTTGACTTGCATGGCCGGTGGGGCCTGCAATGATGGCGGGCATTGCCTGCCGGTATCGCAACTATAGGATTGGACAGTGATTGGACGTTTGCGCGGCACCTTGGCGGAAAAGCAGCCGCCGCACCTGATTCTCGACGTCAACGGCCTGGGCTACGAGCTGGAAGTGCCAATGACCACCCTTTATCGCTTGCCGCCGGTCGGCCAGGCGGTGACTTTGCATACCCATCTGGTGGTGCGCGAGGATGCTCAGTTACTCTACGGTTTCTTTGAAAAACGCGAGCGCGAACTGTTCCGCGAGCTCATTCGCCTCAATGGCGTGGGCCCCAAGCTGGCGCTGGCGCTGATGTCGAGCCTGGACGTCGATGAGCTGGTGCGTTGCGTGCAGGCCCAGGATGCCTCCGCCCTGACGAAGGTGCCGGGGGTCGGCAAGAAAACCGCCGAGCGCTTGCTGGTCGAGCTCAAGGACCGTTTCAAGGCCTGGGAGACCGCCCCGGCGATGTTCGAACTGATGCCTACCGGTCCCAATACCGCGCCTCCGGTGGCCACCGCCGAGGCCGACGCCGTCAGCGCCTTGATTTCCCTGGGCTACAAACCCCAGGAAGCCAGCAAGGCCGTGTCGGCCATCAAGACCAAAGGCCTGAGCAGCGAAGATCTGATCCGCCACGCCCTGAAGGGAATGATTTAAGTGATCGAAGCCGACCGCCTGATCGCCGCCACCACCGGCCGTGACCGGGAAGAACAGCAGGACCGGGCCATTCGCCCCCTGAGCCTGGCCGACTACATCGGCCAGCCCACCGTTCGCGAGCAGATGGAGCTGTTCATCCAGGCTGCGCGCGGGCGCAACGAATCCCTGGACCACACCCTCATCTTCGGCCCGCCCGGGCTGGGCAAGACGACCCTGGCCAATATCATCGCCCAGGAAATGGGGGTGTCGATCAAAAGCACCTCCGGGCCGGTGCTGGAACGCCCGGGTGACCTGGCCGCCCTGCTGACCAACCTCGAACCTCACGATGTGCTGTTCATCGACGAAATCCACCGGCTGTCGCCCATCGTCGAGGAAGTGCTGTACCCGGCCATGGAAGACTTTCAGCTGGACATCATGATCGGTGAAGGCCCGGCGGCCCGCTCCATCAAGCTCGACCTGCCGCCTTTCACCCTGGTGGGGGCCACGACCCGCGCGGGCATGCTGACCAACCCGTTGCGCGACCGCTTCGGTATTGTCCAGCGCCTGGAGTTCTACAGCACCGCGGATCTGGCCACCATCGTCAGCCGCTCGGGCGGCATTCTCGGCCTGCCGGTGGAAGACGAAGGCGCCTACGAGATCGCCCGCCGTGCCCGTGGTACCCCGCGTATCGCCAACCGGCTGTTGCGCCGGGTGCGTGATTTCGCCGAAGTGCGCGGCAAGGGTCACATCACCAAGCCCATCGCCGACCTGGCGCTGAACCTGCTCGACGTCGACGAGCGCGGCTTCGACCATCAGGACCGGCGCCTGCTGTTGACCATGATCGAGAAATTCGACGGTGGGCCGGTCGGTGTCGACAGCCTGGCCGCGGCCATCAGCGAAGAGCGCCACACCATCGAGGATGTGCTGGAGCCGTACCTGATCCAGCAAGGCTATATCATGCGAACCCCGCGGGGCAGGGTGGTCACACGCCACGCCTACCTGCATTTCGGCCTCAATGTGCCAGGCCGTCTGGGCGAGTTGCCGGTGGCGGAACAGTTCGTCGATCCAGAAGACGAATAAGCCGATGGTGGCGATTTAATTGAGGTTTTTGCGGTCCTAGGGTGCAGACGAGGTTTTGCACCACCTGAACGGCGTGAAAACGAAGAAAAAACAGTTGCCTGGCCGGATTGGCAACCTGAGGAGTAAGCACTAGAGTATGCGCGCGCAAAATGGGGTTGGGTCGTTCGCACATCGTTGTCGCGTCTACTACGAAGACACCGATGCGGGCGGCGTCGTTTATTACGTCAACTATCTCAAGTTCATGGAGCGGGCACGCACCGAAAGGCTGCGTGGCCTGGGTTTCGTGCAGTCGGTTCTGGCACGCGAGAACGTGCTGTTCGTGGTGCACTCCAGCGAAGCGAGTTACCGGGTGCCAGCCCGTCTGGACGACGAGTTGCTGGTGACCGCGCAGGTGATTGAATTGAACCGTGCCAGCCTGCGCTTCAAGCAGCAGGTGTGGCGCGAAGCGGATATGACGCTGCTCTGCGAAGGGCAGTTTTTGGTGGCCTGTGTGCGCGCCGATACTTTCAAACCCCGGGCCATTCCCGAAGCTCTGCGTGCGGCCTTCGCTGCCGCAGACGGTCCGGGTACACACTCAATAGCAGGAGATTAAGCGTGGAAGCTAACGTCGTCGACCATACCTCCATGTGGAGCTTGGTCAGCAATGCCAGCGTGGTTGTGCAGCTGGTGATGCTGATTCTGGTGGCCGCCTCGGTCACTTCATGGGTCATGATTTTTCAGCGCAGCGCACTGATCCGTGCCGGCCGCCGTGCACTGGACACTTTCGAGGAGCGTTTCTGGTCGGGTATCGACCTGTCCAAGCTCTACCGCCAGGCCGGCAGCAACCCTGACCCGGATTCGGGCGTGGAGCAGGTCTTCCGTGCCGGCTTCAAGGAATTCTCGCGTCTGCGCCAGCAGCCGGGTGTGGACCCTGACGCGGTCATGGACGGCGTTGGCCGTGCCATGCGCGTGGCCATCTCCCGCGAGGAAGAAAAACTGGAGCAGACCCTGCCGTTCCTGGCGACCGTCGGCTCGGTGAGCCCATACATCGGCCTGTTCGGTACAGTATGGGGCATCATGAACTCCTTCCGCGGCCTGGCCGGTGCTCAGCAGGCCACCCTGGCTACCGTTGCCCCCGGTATTTCCGAAGCGCTGGTGGCCACTGCCATCGGCCTGTTCGCGGCCATCCCGGCGGTCATCGCCTACAACCGCTTTGCCGCCCGCAGCGAAACCTTGATCAGCCGCTACTACACGTTCGCTGACGAGTTCCAGGCCATCCTGCACCGTAAAGTGCACACCAGCGAAGAGTGAGCAGGTAATTACCCATGGCCCGAGTTCGCCAGAAACGCAAGCCGGTCGCCGAGATGAACGTGGTGCCCTACATCGACGTGATGTTGGTACTGCTGGTTATCTTCATGGTCACCGCACCGATGCTCAACCAGGGCGTGAAGGTTGACTTGCCCAAGGTTTCCAGCGAAGCCTTGCCGCAGGACAACAACACCCAGGTCCTGACCATTTCGATCAAGGCCGACAAGACCTACTACTGGAACCTTGGCAGCGAAGTCGACGCCGACAAGGTCCAGGACAAGGCAATGACCCTGCCTGCCATGACCGACGCCGTCACCAAGATCATCCGCGCCGGCAACGAAGGCGGCAAACGTACCCAGGTATTCATTCGTGGCGACAAGTCCGTGGACTACGGCGCCGTGATGGGCGCCATGGGCGGGTTGCAGAAGGCGGGTGTCGGTAACGTTGGCCTGATTACCGAGGCGCCCTGATGCGACAACGAGAGCCCTCCGCCTCGGAAAGCTATTTCTGGCCCAGTGTCTGGGCCATTGCCCTGCATATCCTGATTTTTGGCATGCTGTTCGTCAGCTTCGCCATGACCCCGGATCTGCCCCCTGCAAAGCCGATCGTCCAGGCTACGCTGTACCAGCTGAAGTCCAAGAGCCAGGCCACCACCCAGACCAATCAGAAGATTGCCGGGGAGGCCAAGAAGTCGGCTGCCAAGCAGACCGAAGTCGAGCAGTTGGAGCAGAAGAAGGTCGAGCAGGAGAAGCAGGAGCAAGCTGAGAAGGCCGCGGAACAAAAGCAGGAAGAAGCCGCTCAAAAGGCCCAGGAAGCCAAGAAGGCCGATGACGCCAAGAAGGCTGCCGCCGACCAGGCCAAGGCCGCCGCGGCCGACGCCGCGAAGAAAGCCGACGACGCCAAGAAGGCTGCTGAAGCCAAGAAAGCCGAGCAGGCCGATATCGCCAAGAAGAAAGCCGAGGAAGACGCCAAGGAAAAAGCCGAGGAGGACGCCAAGAAAGCGGCCGACGCGGCGAAGAAGGCAGCCGAAGACGCGAAGAAGAAAGCCGCGGACGACGCTAAGAAGGCAGCCGAAACTGCCCAGGAGGCGAAGAAAAAAGCCGCCGAAGACGCGAAGAAGGCTGCGGCCGACGACGCCAAGAAAAAGGCACAGGCAGCAGCTCGCAAGGCCGCTGAAGACAAGAAGGCGCAGGCATTGGCCGATCTGCTCTCCGACACACCGCAGCGCCAGCAGGCACTGGCGGACGAGCAGGGCGACCAGACCGCCGGCAACTTCGACGACCTGATCCGTTCCCGTGCTGCAGAGGGTTGGGCTCGCCCACCGTCCGCGCGCAAGAACATGACAGTGGTACTGCAGATCAACATGTTGCCTGACGGCACCATCACCAACGTTGCCGTGGCCAAGTCCAGTGGCGATGGCCCGTTCGATGCGTCGGCAGTGGCTGCGGTCAAGAACATCGGTCGCCTGGTCGAGATGCAGGGCCTGAAACCGAGT
This sequence comes from Pseudomonas sp. RIT-To-2, assembly GCF_029623465.1. NCBI lineage: Bacteria > Pseudomonadati > Pseudomonadota > Gammaproteobacteria > Pseudomonadales > Pseudomonadaceae > Pseudomonas > Pseudomonas sp. RIT-To-2. Next base: position 199,776 of record NZ_JAPYKM010000009.1, read on the forward strand.
GATTTCAACCCTTACCGCAATTTCAAGATGACATTCACCCCTGAGGACCTTGCCTTGTGATTAACCTTCTTCGAGGACTGCTGGTTGCATTGTGCTGCGTTGCAGCCGTTGCCCAGGCAGATGAAAAGAACATTATGGTGACCAGCGGCAGCGATCGGGCCACCCCGATCGCCGTCGTACCTTTCGGTTTCCAGGGCGGCTCCGTGCTGCCCGAGGACATGGCACTGATCATCGGCAATGACCTGCGCAACTCGGGTTACTACTCGCCGATCGACAAGCAGAACATGATCAGCACCCCGTCGCAGCCAGGTGAAGTGGTATGGCGCGACTGGCAGGCCCTGGGTGCCCAGTACATCATGGTCGGCAGCATCGTCCCGTCGGGCGGCCGCCTGCAGGTGTCGTACGCACTGCTCAACGTCAACACCCAGCAGCAGGTCCTGACCGGCAGCGTTTCGGGTAGCGTTGATCAACTGCGCGACATGGCGCACTACATCTCGGACCAGTCGTTCGAAAAACTGACCGGCATCAAGGGCGCGTTCTCCACTCGCCTCCTTTATGTAACGGCCGAGCGCTTCAGCACCAACAGCACTCGCTACACCTTGCAGCGTTCGGACTATGACGGCGCCCGCGCCGTGACCCTGCTGCAATCGCGCGAGCCGATCCTGTCGCCACGCTATGCCCCGGATGCCAAGCGCATCGCCTACGTTTCGTTCGAGCAGAAGCGCCCGCGCATCTTCGTTCAGAACGTCGACACCGGTGCCCGTCAGCAGATCACCAACTTCGAAGGCCTCAACGGCGCCCCGGCGTTCTCGCCTGACGGCAGCAAGCTGGCGTTCGTGCTGTCCAAGGACGGCAACCCGGAGATCTACGTGATGGACCTGGCGTCCCGTGGCCTGACCCGCCTGACCAATGATCCGTCCATTGATACCGAACCGTTCTGGGGTAAAGATGGTCGTACCATCTACTTCACCTCCGACCGCGGTGGCAAGCCACAGATCTATAAACAGTCGTTGGGCGGTGGCGGTGCCACTCGCGTTACCTTTATCGGTAACTACAACGCCAACCCCAAACTTTCCGCCGATGAAAAGACCCTGGTCATGATCCATCGCCAGGACGGTTTCACCAACTTCAAGGTCGCTTCGCAAGATCTTGAGCGTGGAAGTGTAAAAATCCTCACAGATTCAAGTCTTGATGAGTCGCCTACTGTTGCGCCCAACGGCACCATGGTAATCTACGCCACCCGCCAGCAGGGCCGGGGAGTCTTGATGCTCGTGTCGCTAAACGGCCGCGTGAGGCTCCCGCTTCCTACCGCTCAAGGCGAAGTCAGAGAACCGTCCTGGTCCCCTTACCTGAACTGACGCGGCGCTTTACGTTTTACTTAACACATTGGGGTTCATTAGGAGTTTCACGATGGAAATGCTGAAGTTTGGTAAATTTGCTGCGCTGGCTCTGGCCATGGCCGTAGCTGTAGGTTGCTCTTCGAAAGGCGGCGACAACGCTGGTCAAGCAGCTGTTGACCCTAACGCTGGTTACGGCGCAAACACCGGTGCTGTTGATGGCTCCCTGAGCGAAGAAGCTGCTCTGCGCGCAATCACCACCTTCTACTTCGAATACGACAGCTCGGACCTGAAACCAGAAGCCATGCGCGCTCTGGACGTCCACGCTAAAGACCTGAAAGCCAATGGCGCTCACGTCGTACTGGAAGGTAACACTGACGAACGCGGTACCCGCGAGTACAACATGGCTCTGGGCGAGCGTCGTGCGAAAGCCGTTCAACGCTACCTGGTTCTGCAAGGCGTTTCGCCAGCTCAGCTGGAAATCGTTTCCTACGGTGAAGAGCGTCCAGTTGCCACCGGCAACGACGAGCAGTCGTGGGCTCAGAACCGTCGCGTCGAACTGCGTAAGTAATTCGATATGCGAACGTGCCGCCGTGCTGTAACTATTCTGGCTCTCGCCCTGCCACTCGTGGCATGGGCCGAGGTTCCTGTGGTCGATGGTGATGGTTCCAGCAATGGCGCCAGCAGTTATCCACCTTCGGGTTATGGCACGAGCGGCGCCTACGCTGATTCCGGGGCGCAAGCCCCGGTTTCCGCGCAGGGTCAGCTGTTCATGCAACTGCAGCAAATGCAGGAAGACATCGCGCGTCTGCGCGGACAGGTCGAAGTCCAGCAAAACGATATCCAGCAGCTTAAACAGCAGAGTCTGGAGCGTTACCAGGATCTCGATCGTCGCATTGGAACCGGCACTGCACCTGCAGCCGCCGCGCCTTCCGAGAATTCTCCTGCCGGTGGCGATGTAAATGCCGCCGGTACGCCGGTGCCTCCGTCAGCAGCCGCCCAGGCGCCTGCGGCCAGCACCGAGCCGGGTGACCCGGCAAAGGAAAAACTGTACTACGACGCTGCCTTCGACCTGATCAAGGCGAAGGACTTCGACAAGGCCAGCCTGGCGTTCGCCGCCTTTCTGCGCAAGTACCCCAACAGCCAGTACGCCGGCAACGCGCAGTACTGGTTGGGCGAAGTGAACCTGGCGAAGGGCGACCTGCAAGGCGCCGGCCAGGCCTTTGCCAAGGTCAGCCAGCTGTACCCGAAGCATGCCAAGGTACCGGATTCGCTGTACAAGCTGGCTGATGTGGAGCGCCGCCTGGGTCATACCGACCGGGTCAAGGGCATCCTGCAGCAGGTAGTGAGCCAGTACCCAGGCACCTCCGCGGCGCAGTTGGCCCAGCGTGACCTGCAAAAAATGTGATCGGCGCTGCCGATTTGAAGAAACCCGCGCTTGCCGCGGGTTTTTTCGTTAGAATTGATGCCCTTTTATTTCAATACCCTTCCCTGAACTGCGCGTTGGCGGGTTCATCGAAGTGCCCAACGGAGGCGGTCAGCCTGTTTAGCTGTCATGCCCGTGGACCCTATGCAAGACACATTACGCATTACCGAAGTCTTCTACTCGTTGCAGGGGGAGACTCGTACCGCGGGGCTGCCCACGGTTTTCGTGCGCCTGACCGGCTGCCCGCTGCGCTGCCAGTACTGCGACAGTGCCTACGCCTTTTCCGGTGGCACCCTTCGCACCCTTGATTCGCTCATGGAGCAAGTGGCGCAGTTCAAGCCGCGCTACGTGTGTGTCACCGGCGGCGAGCCGCTGGCCCAGCCCAATGCCATTCCGCTGATCGCACGCCTGTGTGATGCAGGCTACGAGGTATCCGTGGAAACCAGTGGCGCACTGGACATCTCCAAGGTCGATACCCGCGCCAGCCGTGTGCTCGACCTCAAGACCCCGGCGTCCGAGGAATGCCATCGCAACCGCTACGAGAACATCGAGCTGCTGACCCCCAACGACCAGGTCAAGTTCGTGATCTGCTCGCGGGACGATTACGACTGGTCGGTTTCCAAGCTCATCCAGTACGGGCTCGACCGTCGCGTCAGTGATGTCCTGTTCTCGCCGAGCAAAGGCCAACTCAACGCCACCGACCTGGCCGACTGGATCGTTGCCGACAACCTGCCCGTACGCTTCCAGGTGCAGTTGCATAAACTGCTATGGAACGACGAACCCGGCCGCTGATCGCTTCGATCCCACATTCCTGAAGGACACCAGACATGACTGACAAAAAAGCGGTAATTCTGCTCTCCGGCGGCCTGGACTCGGCGACTGTCGTGGCCATGGCCAAAGCCGAAGGCTACACCTGCTACACCATGAGCTTCGACTACGGCCAGCGCCACCGCGCCGAACTGGACGCCGCCGCACGCGTTGCCCGTGACCTGGGCGTGGTGGAACATAAAGTCATCGGCCTGAACCTGAACGGCATCGGTGGCTCGGCGCTCACCGATAGCAGCATCGACGTGCCCGAAGCCCCTACCGAAGGTATCCCGGTCACCTACGTGCCAGCACGCAACACCGTATTCCTGTCCCTGGCCCTGGGCTGGGCCGAAGTACTGGGCGCCCGCGACATCTTCATCGGCGTCAACGCCGTCGACTACTCCGGCTACCCCGACTGCCGCCCCGAGTTCGTCGAAGCCTTCGAGCGCATGGCCAACCTGGCCACCAAGGCCGGTGTGGAAGGGCAGGGCTTCAGCATCAAGGCCCCTCTGCAAAACCTCAGCAAGGCCGACATCGTCAAGGCGGGCGTCGCCCATGGCGTGGATTACAGCCTCACCGTTTCCTGCTATCAGGCCGATGACCAGGGCCGTGCCTGCCGCAAGTGCGACAGCTGCCGCCTGCGCGCCGAAGGGTTCGCAGCCGCGGGTGTGAGCGACCCAACGCGATATTTTTGAAATTTTTTCAAAATAGGTGTTGAATAATCCTTAGAAATCAGTATTATACGCACCACAACGCGGCGACACAGACACACAGTCGCAAGCGATGCAACACAGCGGGTCGTTAGCTCAGTTGGTAGAGCAGTTGGCTTTTAACCAATTGGTCGTAGGTTCGAGTCCCACACGACCCACCATATGCAAGAAGAAAAGAGCCGGAAAGTGCACAGCACTCTCCGGCTTTTTTTGTGCCTGCGTTTTTTGGCCCGTGGCTTTCCTGGCTACTGCACAGCTCCTGCCTCTGGGAGAAACTGCCACAACGATCCTTGATCAGTCGGCGGTTTTTCTTAATCGCTAACTGTTGGCTATCAAGTTTCTAGAGTGTTGTTATATTGCAAAGTGTGTGATTAAAGCAATATTTCCTTACTTGTTAGGCTGTATTTGTAGGGCGCTTCCGATTGCTCCTGCGAAACTTCCCAAGTATCTCTCAAGGGGTAGAGCTCTCCTACTTATTGGTTTAAGGTCCTATCCAGTGTAGCGCGATCGCTTCGCTGATTGCACCGAGTGTCAGCCACTGACTGCCTGGTTGCGCAGTCGCACCCTCGTTAACCTCTGTTTACTATGTATCGTGTTGGATGTTCGCCAAGGGAGTACGCATGGCTTCGAATAGCTTTCAAAATGAAGTGCCAAAAGCACGCGTCAATATAAAGCTGGACCTGCATACCGGCGGTGCGCAGAAAAAAGTCGAATTGCCACTGAAGCTGATGGTGCTGGGTGACTATAGCAATGGCAGGGAGCAGCGTCCTTTGTCCGGCCGCAGCAAGGTCAATATCAACAAGAACAATTTCGACAGCGTACTGGCGGAGTTCGCACCCGCGCTGGCCGTGGGGGTTGAAAACACGGTGGCCAAGGACGGCACCGACACGGTCGCCGAACTCGAATTCCGTGCCATGAAGGATTTCGAGCCAGAACAGGTGGCCAGGCAGATTCCTCAGCTACGTGCGTTGCTGGCCATGCGCAACCTGTTGCGTGACCTGAAATCCAACCTGTTGGATAACGCCATGTTTCGACAGGAATTGGAACATATACTCAAGGACGAAGCGCTGAGTCATACATTGCGCGTTGAATTGGCGGCGTTGGCGTGTCAGGAATCTCGCTAGCTTTATAAAAGCTTCGCTTACAGGAGTTCGACTATGTCTACACAACCCAACGCGCAAACTTTGCGCGGCGCTGAAGTGTTGCCTGAAGAAAGCCAGGGCATCTATGGTGCATTGTTTGCCAAGATCAATCTCAGCCCTGTGGAAGTGCTGAACGACATTGAGCCGTTTCAATATTCCGAAACGTTATCCGAGGCGTCCACCGATGAACGGGTGACGGCTGCCATCAGCGTGTTTCTGCAGCTGCTGCAAGGCGCCCCACGCAAGGTCGAACGGTTGGACAAGGCGCTGCTGGATGAGCATATCGCCACGCTGGATGAACAGATCAGCCGGCAGTTGGATGCCGTGATGCACCATCCCGACTTCCAGCGCGTGGAATCCACCTGGCGTGGGGTGAAGTCGCTCGTCGACCAGACCGATTTCCGTCAGAACGTAAGGATCGAACTGCTGGACGTCAGCAAGGAGCACCTGGCCCAGGACTTTGAAGACGCCCCGGAAATTGCCCAGAGTGGGCTGTACCTGCACACCTACACGCTGGAATACGACACGCCGGGAGGTGAGCCGATCGCCGCGGCCATCTCCAACTACGAATTTGATCGCGGGGCTCAGGATGTCGCCCTGTTGCGCAATATCGCCAAGGTCGCGGCTTGCGCACACATGCCGTTCATCGGGTCCGTGGGGCCGGCGTTCTTTGGCAAGCGAAGCATGGAAGAAGTCTCGGCCATCAAGGACATCGGCAATTACTTCGATCGCGCCGAATACATCAAGTGGAAGGCGTTCCGCGACAGCGACGATGCCCGCTACATTGGCCTGGCCATGCCTCGGGTACTGGGCCGCTTGCCTTACGGTCCCGACACGGTACCAGTGCGCAGCTTCAACTACATCGAAAGCGTCAAGGGCCCCGACCACGACAAGTACCTGTGGACCAATGCATCGTTTGCGTTCGCCGCCAACATGGTCAAGAGCTTCGTCACCAACGGCTGGTGCGTGCAGATCCGCGGCCCGCAATCGGGCGGCGCGGTCACCGACCTGCCCATTCACCTCTACGACCTGGGCACGGGCAACCAGGTGAAGATCCCGTCGGAAGTCATGATCCCCGAAACCCGCGAATTCGAGTTCGCCAACCTGGGGTTCATCCCCCTGTCTTACTACAAGAACCGTGACTACGCCTGTTTCTTCTCGGCCAACTCTGCCCAGAAACCCGCCCTCTACGACACGGCCGATGCCACTGCCAACAGCCGTATCAACGCACGCCTGCCCTACATCTTCCTGCTCTCGCGGATTGCGCACTACCTGAAGATGATCCAGCGCGAAAACATCGGCACCACCAAGGACAGGCGCTTGCTGGAGCTGGAACTCAACCGGTGGGTCAGTGGCCTGGTCACGGAAATGACCGACCCGGGCGATGCCCTGCAAGCTTCCCACCCACTGCGCGAGGCCCGGGTCACCGTCGAAGACATTGACGACAACCCCGGTTTCTTCCGCGTCAAGTTGTATGCCGTGCCCCATTTCCAGGTTGAGGGCATGGACGTCAACTTGTCGCTGGTTTCGCAGATGCCCAAGGCCAAGGCCTGACTTGCCCAGGAGACGATGCCATGAAAATCGCTCGCCCCCTGTGGGCCGCCGGGGTTCTGCTATCCCCACAACAATTTCAGCACCAGGCGCGTTGGGAGGCCTGGACCAATGAGTGCCTGGCCCATCTGGCCCTGGTTCACCCCTGGGGTGTGCAAGCGGTCGAATTCGATCCGCAGGCGCTGCGCCTGGGCAAGCTCCAGCCTTCCAGGCTGCGCGTGCGCCTGGCGGACGGCACGCTGATCGACACCGAAGCGGCAGACGCGATGCCTGGGGCCATCGAGCCCGGCCACCTGGTGGCGGCCGAACAGTCCGACGCCATTGTGTTGCTGGCATTGCCCCTGGAACAGTCCAACGGCGACAACTGCCTGTTCGAGGGCGCGAGGGTGGATCGGCTGCAGCGTTACAGGCAAGTCTGGCGTCCGGTTCAGGATGCCTATGGTGATGATATCCAGTCGGTCGGGGTGCTGGAACACGCACTCAGTCTGCGGCTGGCCGGCGGCGACAATGCGGGCTACCTCACCTGTCCGATCGCGCGCCTGGTCAGGGACGGGCAGCAGGGTTGGTTGCTCGACCCCGAATTCGTGCCTCCTTTGATGAGCCTCGCCGGGCACCCGGGGCTGGTGGTGCAATTGGATAACCTGTTGACCCAGTTGTCGGCCAAGCGCCAGCGGCTGATGGGTATGCGCCGTGAAAGCAACCAGCGCATGGCCGATTTTGCCGTGGCGGATGTCTCGCTCTTCTGGTTGCTCAATGCGCTGAACACCTACCAGCCCGTGTTGGCCGATATCAAGCGCTACCCCGCGCGCCACCCGGAGCAGGTCTATCTGGAGCTGGCGAAGCTGGCAGGTGCCTTGCTCACCTTTTCACTCGAGCACGATGTTGCGCAGATTCCCGCCTATGACCACCATGCCCTTGGCGATGTATTCCCCCCTTTGATGCGGCTGATCTCGATGTCGCTCGAGGCCAGCCTGCCATCGCGGGTGCTCACATTGGAGCTGGAGGAAACAGCGACCAATCGCTGGCAAGTCACGCTCAATGATCCACGTCTGCGTGAGCCTGGCAGCGCCGATTTCTACCTGTCGGTGCGTTGCCGCCTGGCCGCCGCGCTCGTGCAAAGCCAGTTCCCGCGCCTGTGCAAGGCCGGTACCCCCGATGACGTCGACCAACTGGTCAACGCAGCGCTCGATGGCGTGCCGTTGCAGCCGCTCGGCCATGTTCCCGCCGCCATACCCCTGCGGCTGGAAAACCAGTATTTCTCGCTGGACTTCAGCCACCCGCGGGGCCGGGCGGTGCTTGCGGCCGGGGTCTGTGCGTTCTACGTGCCCAGCACCCTCACCGATGTGAAGCTTGAACTCTTTGCGGTATTGCGCTCATGACCCTGCCCATCACGAAAGCGCCGCCCCCCCGGTTGCCGGATGTCGACGAACTGTTGCAGGACAGCTACCTGTTGGTGGTTGAGCTGCAGCAGGGGGCCTCGCTGCTTGAAGCCGCGCAGTTGCGCGAGCAGTGTGTCGGGCAAATTCGGAATACGCGCGACCAGCTTATGGCTGCGGGCATGAGCCAGGTCAGCGTCGACCATATCAGTCACGCACAGTGCGCTTTGCTGGACGAAACGATACTCAGCCGTGCCAAGGATGAAGTCCATGCCGCTTGGGCGGGCCAGCCCTTGCAGGCGCAGTTCTTCAACCGTCATCAGGCAGGAGAGTTCCTGTACGAGGAAATGCGCGCATTGCTGGGGCAGCCGGCGCCGGACCTTCAGGTACTGACCGTCTACCACCGGGTGCTGATGCTGGGCTTCCGCGGCCGCTACCGCGAGGCAGAGGCCCCCGAGCGCAATGCGCTGCTGGCGGCATTGACTGACCGAGTCGCGCACTTGGCGGTGCGCCACAAGGTAACGACCCAGCGTGTCTGCACCGCCGGATTCTTTCGGCGAACCGGCCGTGCACGGCTTGCGCATTGGTGGGTCCCGGGCCTTCTGCTGGCGGCCACCTGGTGGGGGCTGGATCAGTATCTGGGCAGCATGGTCGCCACGCTTCTGGCGGCTCAGGCATGAGGTGCGGGCAATGACGCTCATGGCCACGCGCGTGCTCTGGCTCTGGGCCGGGACGCTGACATTGATCCTGCTGGCAGTGCTGCCCCTGTCAACCGGGCTACGTGCGGTGCTGGCTCTGGGAACACTGGTTGTGGTGGCCATGGCGTGGGTGGTGGGTGGCCGCAACGCGATGCGCCGGGCCGCCGCCGTGGGGCTGGCCAGTGAGATGCAACTGCCGCCGCCGGGCTACCGTCTTCCGGTGGTGCTGGTGTGTGGTGATGGTCAGCCAGGTCTTTTCGGCACAGCATCAGGGCGCCAGCCGGCCCCGCACGTCACCGCTCAGGCATGTTACGTGCTGGTTCCCGAGATCGAGCAACTGCCGTTGATGGTCACCGGCCTGCTCGCCTTGCGCCCGGATTGGGCAGGACAATTGTGCGTGATGTTCGTCGTCAACCTGGGCGGGCATACCGACGCGGTGCGGTTGGGCGTGCGCGTTCGCAGCTTCTTCGACCAGATCGCGGTTGCCCGGCGGCACGGCGTGGACCTGCCATTGCTGCAGATCAGCTACGTGCCCGCTGCGAGCGGTGCAGGCCCATGGTTCAGTTGGGAAGCGGGCGGTAACGCGCCACGTGTTCGCGACGGCGCACTGAACAGCTCGCTGGGTGACTGGCAGCGCGAGCCTGCGAGCACGGCCGAGCGAGCTACCCGCATGCAGGCCGGCGTGCATCTCAACAGCGCTGGCGCCTGGCTGCGGCAACACCGGGTGGCGGGTGACGACACTGGCGCCACCCGTCAGGCATCAGGGCCAGCAGTCGCGTGCGCCATGACCCTGGTACCCCCTTCGCCACTGCATGTGCAGGGCAACCTGTGGCAGCAGTGGCTACGGGGTAGGGCAGGGCTCGTCTATGCTGGTTCCACCGTCGCCGATGGCCCCGCGCAGTTGCCATTTCCTGACGCGCTGGTGCCGCTGTTGCCGGTCAACATCGGGCACCCTTCACGCAGGCGTGCGGCCATCATCGCCGGCTGGTTGTTCGCTTTTGCGGTGCTCATCGCCCTGATCAGTTCAGCCTGGCAAAACATCCTGTTGGTGCGTCAGGTGACCGACGACCTGCGCCGCTACACGGTGGCCGCGCTACCGACAGGTCATGACCAGCCCGAAATCGCGCGCCAGGCGCAGGCGCTGCAGGTGTTGCAGGAACACGCCGAGCGCCTGGGCCAGTACTACCGTTACGGCGCCCCTTGGGCGCTGGGGCTGGGCCTTTATCATGGCGAGCCGTTACGCGCCACGGTGCAGGCGCTCGTTGACCGTCCCCCGCCTTCCCCCCTGGGCTTGGTCAGTGCCGACCCCGTGCGCCTGGACAGCCTGTCGCTGTTCAGCAGCGGAAGCGCACAACTCAGGCCTGGGTCGACCAAAGTGCTGGTCAACGCCCTGGTGGGCATAAAGGCCCAGTCAGGCTGGTTGATCCTGATCACCGGGCACACCGATGCCACGGGCAACCCCGAGCACAACCTGTCGCTGTCCCGCGCCCGTGCCGGTGCCGTGCGCGACTGGATACAGCGCATGGGCGACATCCCCGACAGCTGTTTCGCGGTGCAGGGCTTCGGGGCCAATCAGCCTGTGGCCAGCAATGAAACCGAAACCGGACGCGCCGCCAACCGTCGCGTCGATATCCGCCTGGTGCCGGAGGCAGGCGCCTGCGCGCTGCTTGCCGCGGAACCGGGCAGGCAACCCCAGTCGCATTCCGCGACGTCAAATCTCTGAGAAGGAGCATTACATGGCTATTCCCGTTTACCTGTGGCTGAAAGACGACGGCGGCGCGGACATCAAAGGTTCGGTCGATGTACAAAGCCGTGAGGGTAGCGTCGAGGTGGTCGCCCAGGACCACAAGCTGTACATCCCCACCGACAACAGCACCGGCAAGCTGACCGGCGCACGCATTCACACGCCGTTCATGTTCACCAAGGAAATCGACGCCAGCAGCCCGTACCTCTACAAGGCGGTCAGCACCGGCCAGACCCTTAAGAGCGCCGAGTTCAAGTGGTATCGCATCAATGATGCGGGGCAGGAGGTGGAGTATTTCAACACCACGCTCGAGAACGTGAAGGTGGTGAAAGTCGCACCCAAGATGCACGACGTGAAAGATCCCGCCAAGGAAAAGCATAACCACCTGGAGGAGATCGAACTGCGCTACGAGAAGATCACCTGGACCTACAAGGACGGCAACATCATTCATTCCGACGCCTGGAGCGAACGCCAGAGCGCCTGACCTGGGCCTGCCTGGCTGGGCGTCCGTTCGCGGGCGTTCAGCCGGGCGCATCAGGTTCGACGCCCGTCCGGCCCCGCTGAATATTCGAACAAGGACGTACCCATGGTACCTACCGCCAGCCGTTTGCTTCGCCGCCTCAACCCTCACTGTGCCCAGGCACTGAGCGCGGCTGCTTCGCTATGCCAGAGCCGCGCCCATGCCTACATCAGCATCGAGCATTGGCTGCTCAAATTGCTGGAGCAGGGTGAGGGTGATCTGGCGCTGATTGCCCGCCGTCTTGAATGGGACCTGGACACGCTCTGGCGTGGCCTGCTCGACCACCTGGACGGCTTGCCGCGCAGCGTGCAGGCCAGGCCCCAGCTGTGCAGCCGGTTGCAGCAGTTGATCAAGCACGCCTGGTTGCGGGCTTCGCTGGACGACGATCATCTTCAATTGCGCTCGGTCCATGTGCTTGGTGCCCTGCTGGAGGTACCTGCGCTACTGGCCTGTGAGGCCGCGTTGCCACTGCTCAGCCTTACGGAACCGCAACTGCAGCAGCTATCGCCATTGCTCGACAAGTCGGCCGAACGGCCCGAGCTGGCCGCGTTATCACCCCAGCTACCGGGTACCCCTGTTGAGCCCGCTGAAGCACTCGTGGCCGTGTTGGAGCGTTTTACCCAGGACCTGGTGGCCAAAGCCCGTGAGGGGCACATTGACCCCGTGTTTGGTCGCGGTCAGGAGATTCGCCAGGTCATCGATATCCTCAGTCGCCGCCGCAAGAACAATCCCCTGCTGGTGGGCGAACCCGGGGTCGGAAAAACCGCCGTGGTGGAGGGCCTGGCCCTGCGGATTGCCCAAGGCAACGTTCCCGACGCCCTCAAGCCGGCTACCGTGCGAACGCTTGACCTGGGGCAGTTGCAGGCGGGCGCCGGGCTCAAGGGCGAATTCGAACAACGTCTGAAGAATGTCATCGATGCCGTACAGCACTCGCCGACGCCGGTGCTGCTGTTCATCGACGAAGCTCATACCCTGATAGGCGCCGGCAACCAGGCCGGCGGCGCTGACGCCGCCAACCTGCTCAAACCGGCCCTGGCCCGAGGTGAACTGCGTACCATCGCCGCTACCACATGGTCGGAATACAAGCAGTATTTCGAGCGTGATGCCGCGCTGGAGCGTCGTTTCCAGCGTGTCGCGGTAGGCGAGCCCGATGATGGCGACGCCTGCCTGATGCTGCGCGGTCTGAAGGCCCGCTACGCCCAGCACCACGGTGTGCACATCCTCGATGGCGCGGTGCAGGCGGCTGTCACCCTGTCACGGCGCTACCTGACGGGCCGTCGGTTGCCGGACAAGGCCATCGACCTGCTCGACACCGCCAGTGCCCGTGTGCGCATGGGCCTGGATTGTGAACCCCAGGTACTGGTGACGCTTCGTGCCGAGCGCGAGGCGCTGGCCCTGGAGAAGCAAGCACTGCAGGACGATGCCCTGCTGCGAGGCCTGGCCATTGATGAGCCCATCGCTGCCATTGCACAACGTGACAACGCCTTGCGCCAGCGTCTGGCATCGTTGGAAACCCAGTACCATCAGGAACTGGCCCTGGTCACCCGGCTGATCACCGCGCGCGGTGTCGAACCGGCGAACGCCACAGCCTGTTCGGCATTGCAGGCCCAATTGCACACCGCGCAAGGCAGCCTGCCTCTGTTGTCCCTGGACGTCAGCGCCCGCAGCGTCGCCGAGGTCATCGCCGACTGGACCGGCGTACCCCTGGGCAGTCTGCTCAAGGACGAGCAGGCCAGCCTGCTGACACTCGAACAGCAATTGGGCGAGCGCGTCATCGGGCAGGACCAGGCCCTTGTCGCACTGGCTCAACGCCTGCGTGCTGCCAAGACCGGGCTCGCTGCCGACAACGCCCCCCTGGGCGTGTTCTTGCTGGTGGGCAGCAGCGGCATTGGCAAGACCGAGACCGCCCTGGCGTTGGCCGACTGCCTGTTCGGCGGTGAAAAAGCACTGATCACCCTCAACCTGTCCGAATACCAGGAAGCTCACACCGTCAGCCAGCTCAAAGGCTCGCCCCCCGGCTACGTCGGATATGGCCAGGGCGGCATCCTCACCGAAGCGGTACGCCAGCGTCCCTACAGCGTGGTACTGCTGGACGAAGTGGAAAAGGCCCACCGCGACGTGATCAACCTGTTCTACCAGGTCTTTGACCGAGGCGTCATGCGTGACGGCGAAGGCCGCGAAATCGACTTCCGCAACACGGTCATCGTGATGACTTCCAACCTGGGCAGTGAGCACCTGCAACCTCGACTCGACCACGATCCTGACCTGCCCGATAGCGCGTTGCACGAGTTGCTGCGCCCGTGCCTGCGCGAGCATTTCCAGCCCGCGCTGCTGGCCCGCTTTCAGACCCTGATCTACCGCCCGCTTGGCGAGCAGGCACTGGCGCGCATCGTCAGCATCAAGCTCGGTCAGGTCGCGCAACGGTTGCAGCGCCATTACGGCCTTGCGTGCAAGACCGAGCCCGCGCTTATCGAAGCGCTGGTGCGTGCCTGCCTGTTGCCCGACGGTGGCGCGCGCAACATCGACGGCTTGCTCAACCAGCAGATCCTGCCGGTGCTCAGCCAGCAATTGCTGCGACGCCAGGCGGCGGGGCAGCACGCCCAGGGCGTGACACTAGGCTACAACGACGCCGACGGGATCACCCTCCAGTTCACCGATGGTCCTGGAGGTGAAGCATGAGCACGCTTGATCGGGCGT
>NZ_JAPYKM010000090.1:0-2005 GCF_029623465.1 Pseudomonas sp. RIT-To-2
GCGAGAGCGGTTGGAGCGGATGTTGTTAGTGGAGGTGCAAAAGGGATTCAGAAGGTTCCTGGTTTTGGAGAGGTAGATGACTTCTTTGCAGCACAGTCGTCTAACCTCAACAAAAAACTGGGAACAAAAATTGGTGAGGGTCGGCTGCCCTATGAAACAAGCAGGGCCGGTGTAGAGCTGGCTAAAGCGACGGTTAAAGAAACCTTAGAGAACGTTACGTCTGTGAGTCCATTGATCCCCAGCTCAACTGTGCGAGGAAATTATGACCTCATTCATGTGTACAGCGTCAAAACTAATAGCACCGTAAGTCTGCGAGTATTGCCAGATGGGAAGTACGAGTTTGATACGCTGATTCCAGAGAAGTCGTCTAAATTTTAATATGGAGGCGAAAAGCTGTGCTGATCAATGAGGTATTGCATGATGTCAGATTTCGCTCATTCTTTATGACTGGAAATTTGGTTTGTGAGTTTTTGGTATTGTTTTTTAATGTTTCTAACTCTGGGTGGGTGTCATTAACAATTAGCGAGGGCGTGTCAAGGTTTTTGAAGTTGGATTCGGATCCGGAATTGCTGGAGTTGTCTGAGATAAATGACGATTTTGCGTACCCGATTAAGTCGTTAAGTGGGTTGGATAAGTATCTAGGGTTGAAAATTTTGTCGGTATATGAGTACAGGATTAGTGATGTCGAAGAAGGTTGTATTGGAGTGTATTTGAATTTTGGAAGCTGCGGGCTTAGTGTGATTGAGTCTGGTGAGTGTCTATCAGTTGTAGATGATATGATTAGATTTTCTGATAGTAAGATTTTACTTCTTGAAGTGAGAGTTTAGTTGGTGCAAAAGAAATAGGAGCCGCAGGCCAAAAGCTACCATCCGCTTTGGAGAGTTTAGAGAGGAGATGATACTTAATTCCGATGATTGGGAAAACGCGGGCTTAAAGAGGTTTTTAGCTGCAATGGAAGCCTGGATTAGGTCAATGGATAGGTATGTAATAAACTCTGGCGATATTGATGTTGCTAGTCGTGGTTGGAGTACTTTTGCAAAGATATTGTGTGCGTCGAAAATTTATGAGTGGTTATTCTGCATAGGCTTCACTCAGCACCAGTCTCGGTTCTTCGTTCGCCGCTCGAGTGGGTGGTGAGGCGAGAGCGGTTGGAGCGGATGTTGTTAGTGGAGATGCAAACGCTACTGCTACAACGGGAGAAGTTGTAGCTAAGCCACACAAATGCCCAAGCTGCATTGAGAGCGAAACTATCAGGACTACAAAAAACTCAAGAGACAGCAACGGTCACTAGAACACTGCCTGATGGCCGTATTCATTACTACACACAAGAGGTTCCTGCAAGGACAAAAGGACCTACTCGAGGTGCTTCTTTCGCCACGGAGTTTGATCCTAGAACGGGCAGTACGAGGCAATGGATGGAAAGCTATGACCATGCAGGAGAAGTAATCCGTGTCCACCCGAAAAGTATTAATGGGCAGCCGGTTGATGCTCAGCACTATCCTCCGACCGGAGCGGAGTTAAAGAGTTGGGGGCAGCAATGAGCATGGAAGATATAGTGGCTGACAGACTTAGAAGAGCAGTTGCTGATGGATTTGATATTTTTAAAATATCAAAAGAGGCACTTGATATTTACCAAGATCCAAACCTCTCTCTTACAAAAGCTTTAGACAGTGCGTTGTTGTCACTAATGGCAATGGTCGAAGGGCCAGAGTTTGAGATGACAGAAAAAGAATTTTATGATTTTTTATCTGATATTCGCCAGGCGTAGTTTTTCAATATGCTCAGCTTGAAAAAGCGAGATAGGCACTATCTCTAACGACGCGGACCTGAATGCAGATCAATGGCAGGCGTTGGAGCGTTACGCCACTGGTGGGGTGGATACCAGCACCGTAGACTTGGATGTGCTGTTGGCGGTCGTGCCCGGGGCCACCGCGGCGAAGGGCGGGGTGCGGGCTGTTTTGCAGGCGCTCGCGTAGGCTCGGGCGGCTGGGGCGTCTGCGAAGAA
>NZ_JAPYKM010000092.1:0-1703 GCF_029623465.1 Pseudomonas sp. RIT-To-2
ATGCTGGATACCGCCGAGCACCGGCAGATCGTCCAGGACTGGAACCGCACCGAAGCCGACTACCCCCAGCAGTGCCTGCAGCAACTGGTCGAAGCCCAGGTGGCCCGCACCCCGGACGCTGTGGCGGTGATCGCCGGCGAGCAGCCATTGAGCTACCGCCAGCTCAACGAGCGCGCCAACCGCCTGGCGCATCACCTGCGCGAGCTGGGCGTGGGCCAGGACGTGCTGGTGGGCATCGCCATGCAACGTTCACCCGACCTGGTGGTGGCGGTGCTGGCCGTGCTCAAGGCCGGCGGCGCCTACGTGCCACTGGACCCCGAGTACCCGCGTGAACGCGTGGCGTACATGATGGAGGACAGTCAGGCGCTGTTGCTGCTGTCGCAAAGCTCGCTGCAGGACCGCCTGCCCGGTAACGGCCAGGCCAAGGTGTTGCTGCTCGACCAGCTTGTGCTGGACGACTACCCCAGCGACAACCTGCCATGCCTCACCACCCCTGAAAACCTGGCCTACAACATCTACACCTCCGGCTCCACCGGCCAGCCCAAGGGCGTGCAGATCGAGCACCGCAACGCCGCGGCGCTGATCGGCTGGGCCAGCCAGGTGTACAGCCAGCAAGACCTGATGGGCGTGCTGGCGTCCACCTCGATCTGTTTCGACCTGTCGGTGTGGGAGCTGTTCGTGACCCTGTCGGCGGGTGGCTATCTGGTGCTGGCCGACAATGCCCTGGCCCTGGGGCAACTGCCGGCGCGTGACCAGGTGCACCTGGTCAATACCGTACCGTCGGCGATCAAGGCGCTGCTGGAAGCCGGGCAGTTGCCGGCCAGCGTGCGGGTGGTCAACCTGGCCGGCGAGCCACTCAAGCAGAGCCTGGTGGACGCACTGTATGCCACCGGCCACATCCAGCGGGTCTACGACCTGTATGGCCCGTCCGAAGACACCACCTATTCCACCTGGACCCTGCGCACGGCTGGCGGGCAGGCCAACATCGGCCGGCCGATCGCCAACAGCGCGGTGTACCTGCTGGGTGCGGCCTCGCTGCCGGTGCCGCTGGGCAGCGCTGGCGAGCTGTGCCTGAGTGGCGCGGGGCTGGCTCGTGGCTACCTGGGGCGGGCGGCGCTGACCGCCGAGAAATTCCTGCCCGACCCCTTCGATACCAGCGCCCAGGGCGGTGGTCGGTTGTACCGCACCGGTGACCTGGCGCGCTACCGTACCGACGGCGTGATCGAATACGCCGGGCGCATCGACCACCAGGTGAAGATCCGCGGCTTCCGCATTGAACTGGGTGAAATCGCCGTGCGCCTGTTGCAACACCCGGCGCTGCGCGACGCGGTGGTGATCGACACCGAAGGCGCCAGCGGCAAGCAACTGGTGGCCTACCTGGTGCCGGCCGAGGGGGGCGAAGTAGACGCCCAGGCCATCCGCAACCACTTGCAGGCGACGCTGCCGGACTACATGGTGCCGGCGCACCTGGTGACCCTGGACGCGCTGCCGCTGACCCCCAATGGCAAACTGGACCGCAAGGCCCTGCCGCAGCCGGACCTGAGCCAGGCGCAGCAGGCCTATGTGGCGCCGCAGACCGAGGTGCAGGCGCAACTGGCGTCGATCTGGGCGCAGGTGCTGAAAGTGCCGCAGGTGGGCCTGAACGACAACTTCTTTGAACTGGGCGGCGACTCGATCGTGTCGATCCAGGTGGTCAGCCGCGC
>NZ_JAPYKM010000093.1:0-1451 GCF_029623465.1 Pseudomonas sp. RIT-To-2
TGAACTGACCCCAAAAAGTTGGACACCCACATCCAACTTTTTGAGGTACCCATGCGTAAATACCCAGAGCAGTTCAGGCACGATGCCGTAAAAACCTACGTCAACGGCCCCAAGGGCCTGCGGCGAGTCGCCAAGGACTTCAACATGGATTGCAGCCTGCTAAGGCGCTGGGTCGCAGCGTACCGCATTCATGGCGAAGAGAGCTTCCAGGCCACCGTCAGGGTCAGGCATAGCCCCCAATTCAAGCTCTCCGTGGTGCAACGCATGTGGAAGGACAAGCTTTCCTGCCGCGAAGTCGCGGCGTTGTTTGGCTTGAAGAACTCTTCTCAGGTAGGCAGCTGGGAGCAGGGCTATTACAGTGGCGGTATTGAATCGTTAGCCCCGCAAACACCAGGACGTGCCTTCGCAATGCCCAAGCAACCTGCTGCGCCTCAGAACCCCACCAGCCCGGATGACTCGCGTAGCCGTGAGCAACTGCTGGCTGAGATTGACCATCTGCGCATGGAGGTGGATTACCTAAAAAAGCTCAAAGCCTTAAAGGAGGAGAAAGCGAGACTGGCAGAAGCGAAAAAGCGCAAATAATTCAGGAACTCCGGGCTCGGCATCCAACCAGTGCGCTGTTGAAGCTGGCGGGGTTGGCTAGGAGCACGTTCCACTATCAGCTGGCAGCTTTGAAGGCACCGGACAAGCATGCCGGCGTCAAGGCGTCGATTCGCGCGGTCTTTGAGACGCACAAAGAGCGTTACGGTTACCGACGAGTCACTGCGGCTATCCGCAAGAGCGGAACGGTGATCAACCACAAAACCGTACAGCGGCTGATGGACGAAATGCAGCTTAAATCTCGGGTACGGGCCAAGAAGTATCGGGCTTATCGAGGGGAAGAAGGTATGGCAGCGCCCAACCTGATGAAGCGTGATTTCAAGGCTCAACAGCCCAATCAGAAGTGGGTGACTGACGTCACAGAGTTCAAGGTCGGTGCAGAGAAGCTCTACCTATCTCCTGTTATCGACTTGTACAACGGCGAGGTCGTGGCTTATCAGATCGCCAAACGACCGGCCTTTGAGCTGGTCACCAAAATGCTGGAGAAAGCGTTCTGCCGCCTGCAGAGCGACGAAAGCCCAATGCTCCACTCGGACCAAGGCTGGCAATACCGGATGTCGGCATACAGGCACCTGCTTGAACAAAAGAAGGTATCTCAGAGCATGTCTCGCAAAGGGAACTGCCTGGACAACGCCGTCGTGGAAAGCTTTTTCGGGACGCTGAAGTCCGAGCTTTTTCACCTGGAGCGCTTCGATAGTGTTGAGCATTTGCAGATGGCGATAGATGATTACATTCACTATTACAACCATGACCGTATCAGGCTGAAACTAGGCGGCATGAGTCCTGTGGAGTACAGGACTCAGCAAAAAACGGCCTAGCCGAGCACTGTCCAACTTTTGGGGGTCAGTTCA
>NZ_JAPYKM010000094.1:0-1450 GCF_029623465.1 Pseudomonas sp. RIT-To-2
GGAACGTGGAATCAGGTCATGCAGCCGCTTATCAACGAAAGCTCAATGAACCTGACTACCCTGGTAAGGTTGCCCATCAGGGCGGGCGCCCCTGTGAATGAGTTACACGGCGTTCATCACCGTTACTCCCGATTCCGACACAATATAGAGATAACTGCCGTCGGGGCTGACCGCTATAGCTCTTGGGTTATTTTGGATAATGATCGTAGGTATGCCCCCTCTTAAATCAGCTTTAAAAACCGTGGTGTAAGTGGAGTAGTATACTGTTGTGCCGTCTGGCGTGAACAACGCGCCATTCGCCGAAGTCGTGAAACCGTGGCTGATGGTCGTGGTCCGTTGATTACTGGTCAAGTCAACAATGTAGTCTGCACGGTCTTCAGCGCAGTAGGCGTATTTGTCGTCGGGACTGATTGCCATGGCTGAGCAGAGCACCCCTTCTATGGTGACGGTTTGCTGGTGCGTCAGCGTGTTGAAGACATAAATCTTGTTATTTGGCTGGGCTAAATATAATCGAAGACCATCATTGCTGAGCGCAAAGCCTTGGTACCCCATACCAGCTATAATACCAATGTCGACGCTGTACGTTGCAATCTGGGTACCGAGGTGGACATCAGCCACTACCGCATAGGCGTATCGCGTATTAGAAGTTTTAAACATGTCACTGTAGAGGCGTTTGCCGTCAGAGCTGATGATCAATTGCGCTGGGGTGATGGTAAGCGGAATAGTAGTGACTATTGCGCGTTTCTCGATATCAATAACGTTGATTTTTGCGGGGTAACTGCAGGTCGTGTACGCATATCGACCATCTGGCGAGAGGACGACATTTGCAACTGCACTATTGTCACCTAGAGGAATACGAGCCGTGATGGAATTAGTGAGCAGACTCACCACCACCAAATCACCTCGGCTCGTCGAAAGATTACCGTCAGTCACGTAGGCATATTGGCCATCCGCGCTTACCGCGATGTGTGCAGCACGGGTAAAACCACCAATCGTCCCCACCCCTGCCAATCGTCTGATGGTCAGCGTCGCCGAGGCAGAAAACCCGCCACTGTTCGCCACCAGGTCGTAGCTACCCGGCGCGCTGCCACCTTTTACGCCACCGACGGTAACCCGCCCCTGTGCATCCGTGGTAAACGTCCGGGTACCACCGGTACCATCGGCATAGGTGGTCCCGGCGGGCAACGTCAGGGTAATCTCGGCGCCAGGGACCGCCGCGCCAGCGCTGTTGCTCAGGCTTAGCAGGATGTCTTTCAAGCGTCCCCGAGGCGCTATGACATAAGGGGGGTTGTCGAACGCCGGCTGGCCAGCCAACCCCACGGTCACCGTGTACGTACGCACCGCAAACGTCACCGTCTCATTCGCATTGCCCCCGAATGCCACCTTCATTTCCAGCGTCAGCGTGCTGCCATCCTTCAAGGCCTGCAACCGGGCCAGGGTGATCGGCTGG
>NZ_JAPYKM010000095.1:0-1341 GCF_029623465.1 Pseudomonas sp. RIT-To-2
GAGGGCGGGCAGTTCTCCACCCTCTACATCAGCATGGTCCGCGCCGGCGAGGCCGGCGGCGCCCTGGAAAACACCCTGCGCCAGCTCAGCGATTACCTGGAGCGCAGCCAGACCCTGCGCGGCGAAGTGATCAACGCACTGATCTACCCGGCCTTCCTGATCGTTGGCGTGCTGGGTTCCCTGGCCTTGCTGCTGGCTTACGTGGTGCCGCAGTTCGTGCCGATTTTCCGCGACCTGGGCGTCCCGATTCCGCTGATTACCCAGGTGATTCTGGCGCTGGGCGAGTTCCTCAGCGCCTGGGGCCTGATGGTGCTTGCCGGGCTCATCGTGGTCATCTGGGGCACGGCGATCGCCCTGCGCGACCCGGCCCGGCGCCAGCGCAACGACCGGCGCCTGTTGCGCATCAAGGTCATCGGCCCGCTGCTGCAACGCATCGAGGCCGCCCGCCTGGCGCGCACCCTGGGCACCTTGCTCAGCAACGGCGTGGCGCTGTTGCAGGCGCTGCAGATCGTGCGCCAGGTGTGCAGCAACCGCGCCGTCGTCGCCCAGGTCGAACACGCCACCGAGTGGGTCAAGGGCGGCGGCACGTTGGCCAGCGCGTTTGGCCAGCAACCGCTGCTGCCGGAACTGGCGATCCAGATGATCGACGTCGGCGAACAGGCCGGCGAGCTGGACAGCATGCTGCTGAAAGTCGCCGAGGTGTTCGATGTCGAAGCCAAGCGCGGCATCGACCGCCTGCTCGCCGCCCTGGTGCCCAGCCTTACCGTGGTCATGGCCGTGATGGTCGCCGTGATCATGCTCGCCATCATGCTGCCGCTGATGAGCCTCACCAGTAACATTTAAAGGAACCAACCCCCATGAAAACCATGAAGTCGGCCCGCCGCCAGGGCGGTTTTACCTTGCTGGAAATGCTCGCCGTGATCGTGCTGCTGGGCATCGTCGCCACCATCGTCGTGCGCCAGGTGGGCGGCAACGTCGACAAGGGCAAGTACGGCGCCGGCAAGGCGCAACTGGCCAGCCTGAGCATGAAGGTGGAAAGCTACGCGTTGGACGTGGGTTCGCCGCCGGCCAACCTCAACCAGTTGGTGACCAAGCCGAGCAACGGCGGCAACTGGGCCGGCCCGTACGCCAAGCCATCGGACCTCAAAGACCCGTTCGGCCATGCCTTCGGCTACCGCTTCCCCGGTGAACACGGCAGCTTCGACCTGATCTTCTATGGCCAGGACGGCCAACCCGGCGGCGACGGCTACAACGCTGACCTGGGCAACTGGGAATAACGCTGATGCACAGGGCCCGGGGCTTCACGCTGCTGGAAATGCTGGTGGTGATCGTGCTGATCGG
>NZ_JAPYKM010000096.1:0-1013 GCF_029623465.1 Pseudomonas sp. RIT-To-2
TGAAACCCAGCGCAACTCCCTGGCTTCCGTCATCGCCGCCGGTGTCGGGATTGGCGCCGCGGGTGCTACGGGGCAGTCGACCGCTGGCCAGATCACCGGAGCCCAGGTGGCCGCAAGCGTAGATCACTACAACCGCCAACTGCACCCCAAGGAAATCGCGCTGCTCAAAGCGCAGGCGTCAGCGTTGGCCCAGGAAGCCAACATCAGCGACGCCGAGGCTGAAGACCGCTTGGCCAAGGCGTTGGCGTACTACGTGGACGCCGGTTGGCACGCGGTGATTGCCCGCCACGAAGACGCCCCGGACAGCACCACCCTGAAGTACCTGGGCATCGCCCTGGCGCCACTGGGCAGCACCTACGACACCCCGCTGCTGGTCAACGGTTTACCTTCAGCCGCGCCGGAGAAGGTGTACACCCCGGGCGAAATTGTTGTGCTGGTGCAGGCCTACCAACTGCTGCATGGCGACCAATACCAGGACAAGCTGATCAATTCGGAATACCTCAACCCTGGCTTCGATGTGGCCAGCAATGAGGACTACCGGTTCTACGAGAAAAACCTCAACTACTCCGCGGATGGGTACAGGGCCGTATCGGGTTCGCTGACAGGGACGACGCAAGGCTACAAGGAGGCCATCACCGAAACGGCGGGTAACTACTGGGCGCTGGCCAACAGCCTGACGAACGACTTTTTCGGTACGGTCGGCAGTGTGTCGTCGGGCGTTGCCAACGGGCTGGTCGCGGCGGTATCGACGGACCAGGCGTGGAACAGCTATTGGGAGAAGCACGACACCACCAAGGTGCTGGAAGCGCTGTACGACTTTCAGGGTGACGCGGCGGCGAGCGCGGCGGTGAAGGCCAAGGATGAAGCCGGCTTGATGCTGGATGCGATTCCGGCGAACCGAGTCGGCAAGTTGGCGGAGGTTGCTGCCAAGGTTGAGGCGCAGGTTGTCAAGCAGGCGGTTCTGCCTGCCGGATATCGCGAAGGTTCGGGCGTGGGGGCTGGGTTCCCTACTA
>NZ_JAPYKM010000097.1:0-831 GCF_029623465.1 Pseudomonas sp. RIT-To-2
GCTGCCTGGACGATGACGAAGTTCACCAGCAGGATAATCACCAGGGTCGGCACGATCAGCAGCAGGCGCCGCAGGGCATAGGCCAGCATCAGTGGGCCTCCTTGGCACGCAGCTCGGCCATCTGGGTATTGGTGAGCGGTGTGGGGCTGACCTGCCACCAGGTTTCCGGGGCCTCGTCATTGGGTGCCGGGTGCTCGGGAATGCCGAAGCGGTTCCACCACACCGTGGACGTGCCAGGCGGGTAGTAGTTGGGTATCCAGTAGTAGTTCCACTGCAGCACCCGGTCCAGGGCGTGGGCGTATTCGGTCATGTCGGCCTTGGTACGGGCGCTGACCAGCCCCTTGATCAGGCTGTCCACGGCAGGGTCCTTGAGCACCATGTAGTTGTTGGAACCGCTGTCGGTGGCGCTGGCGGAACCAAAATAGTTGTACAGCTCCATGCCCGGCGAGGCTGACACCGGGTAGCCGGTGATGATCATGTCGTAGTCGCGGGCCATCAGGCGATTGATGTACTGGGAGGGGTCGATTCGGCGGATCTGCAGGTCGATGCCGATCTGCGCCAGGGTGCGCTTCCACGGCAGGATGAGTTTTTCCAGGCCAGCCTGGCCGTTGAGGAAGGTGAAACTCAGGGGCTCGCCAGCAGCGTTCACCAGGCGGTCACCCTCCGGGCGCCAGCCAGCGTCCTTGAGCAGGGCCAGGGCCTGCAACTGTTTGTCCCGGATGAAACCAGTGCCGTCGGTACGCGGGGCTTCGAAGGCAGGGCCGAACACTTCGTCTGGGACCTTGCCGCGCAGGGGCTCGAGGATCTTCAGTTCGGCGGCGTCCGGCGGTT
>NZ_JAPYKM010000098.1:0-791 GCF_029623465.1 Pseudomonas sp. RIT-To-2
GACCGGAGCGGCTTCGCAGTCGCGGCAACCGTAGATCTTGCGCACATGCTTAATCACTCGGATTTGCATTGGCACGATCTCAAGCTGCTCGCTGATTTCCTCACCAATGCTGTGTTTACGGCAACCGCAGGCGCAGGTCAGTTCGTGCTCGCGCAGTTCGTGGATGACTTCGATGCGCGGAAGATCGGCGGGCAGAGGCTTGCGCTTACCGCGCTGTTTGGTTGGCGCTACGACCTCTTCTTCCACCGTTTCATCGACAGGCTCGGCCACGCTTTCAGCTTCGTGAACAAGTCCATTTGCGGGGTCGCGGGATCGACTGTCGGCTCTGACTTGCGCCCGAAAAGGCGCTGACGCAACAGTGCATTTTCTTCTTCGAGATGAACGATCTTGCCCTTATCCGACTCGCGCTCACTCAGCATCTGCGCAAGCAGTTGCTTGAGCAAAACAGGGTCGTCGGGAAGGTCTTTGGGCATGGAAATCATGCCCTGGATTATACCGAATCAGGCGACGAATCGAGTCGTTGAAACTTGATGTGGACGGTTACGCCACAAATCAAAGCCGTCCAACAACCAGTTGAGTTCTTGAACCGTCAGCACGATGGCTTCATCCGAACAATCCGGCGAGGTTTTGAAGCGCTCGGATTCCAGGCGTTTTAGCCAAAGACAAAAGCCGTTGCGTTCCCAATACAAAATCTTCACTCGGTTTCGAGGTTTGTTGAGGAACACGAAAAGCACCGGATCAAACACCGCGACCTTGATGTCCAGTTCGACCAGCGCAGCGAGGCCATCGAT
>NZ_JAPYKM010000099.1:0-720 GCF_029623465.1 Pseudomonas sp. RIT-To-2
GTCAGTGGCGGGGTGGGGGCGTTGACCTACAGCGTCTACGGCTCCGACACCAACGGCGATACCGTGGGCAAGTACGGCATCATTCACTTGAACGCCGACGGCACTTACACCTACACCCTGACCAGCGCCCCACAGGTCGTCGGCCTGGGCACCACCGAAACCTTCACCCTGGTGACCACCGACAGCGCCGGCAACCACGTTGCCAGCCAGCTCACCATCAAGATCGTCGACGACCAGCCCGTGGCCGTGCCGGACTTCGCCAAACTTGCCGAAGGCCAGACCGCCCAGGGTAATGTCCTGGCCAACGATGTCTCGGGCGCGGATGGTTTCTTCGGCGTGATCGGCGTCAAGGCGGGTGCGGATATCACCAAGGCCGTGACCACGGGTGTTGGCACGGTCATCCAGGGCCTGTACGGCGAACTGGTGATCGGCGCCGACGGCACCAGCGTGTACCACGCCAACGCCAACTCGGTCGGCGCCAAGGGCGGCCTCGACATTTTCACCTACTCGGTGATGGACAAGGACGGTGACGTCAGCACCACCACCTTGACCATCAAGGTCGACGACTCGCACCTGAAGGCCACCAACGTCGATGGCGTCACCGTATTCGAAGCGGCGCTGGACAAGAACCAGGACGGCAAGGACCTGGCGCCTGGCAATACCACCGGCAGCCACCCGGACTGGACGTCGGAAACCGCCAGCGGCACCGTCGCCGGCTCG